>NZ_MVKA01000001.1:0-290617 GCF_002042905.1 Geobacillus sp. LEMMY01 | reverse complement strand
TTCCGTGTACAGGGGAGCCACCCAATCGTGAATGACGGAAAAGTCAACCGCTTCGTTGATTTGGCGCAGGATATGATGTGGGGGAATCAGGTCCTCCATGTCGATGACTTGAAACAGCCGAGGCTGAGTCGAAGGGTTTTTGGGGGCTTTCATGATCCATTCACGCTCCATTCCAACGATTTTTCTTCCTTTTTCGACATAAGCCCCCTAAATCCCTGCCTTAGAGTGTACTTTTTCACCGGCCTTCTAAAAAGGCATAAAAAATACGCCTTCATCGGCGTTTATTTATGTCGCAGCATCGTCCTACTGCGTTATTAAATCTTCTCTACCTTTAGAAATTAAATAAGCGTCAATCCCTTCTTTGAGATCTGGACGCTTAGAAATAACATAATCATAAGTGTATGCTCCGTCAATGATTCGTTGAGCTAAATATGCTGCCATTATTGCATACCTCCCAAAAGAAGATCGTCTAATGCTTGTTGCATTAACGCTTGTCTTTCTTTTAATTGTTGTAATTCCTCATCCTGTGTTAGCGATCTGTCAATGTATTCATAAAATAATTCTTTAGTCACTAAATTAGCATATAAAACTGGCTCTTTTCCGAATCGAGTTTCAGGAATTGGTGGCTGTTCATAATTTTCAAATTCAATAAACTGGTGACCCGGTGGTAAAGGTGTATCCTTATGATAAGCCGCTAACACTAACGCTTTTTCTTGTGCATCTCCTTCTCGTGTGAGAATATACATCGTTCATACCTCCTAAATACTGTTTTAAGATAAAATTTTATAGCCTTGACCATGGAACCTAAACTCCCAAGTTGATGATTGGTTATATACAACCAACGGAACTAAATTCCAATTACTATTACCTTGTTGTCTGTGATAATAAGTTCCAGAGCCTTTGTGAACATGGTATGTGCCACCTGTATTTAACACTATATAATCTTGTAATGAAAATTGATATGTTCCATATCGAAAATAATGGACATATTGATTGGCATAAGTAGTGGACGAAAGATATGCTGTAATATTAAATAATCGTGAAGTTGAAAAGTCTACTGAATATCCCGGTAAATCTCCACTTCCGTTAAGTGTATTGTTGAAAACAAAACAAGTTTGACTGCCCGGATTAAAAAGAGAATTTGAGGTGTAACCTACATTTATTCCAACTCCATAATTCCACGAACCACCGCTTTTATAGAAACGATATACTTGAACACCTGTCGCAATATATAGAACGGTACTATCTGAAGTGAACACTATTGCCCTATTGTTATTGGGAAAATAGTTAGCACCGAAACCGTATTTTGTACCCAAAGTCGTACCACTCAAGTCGGCTATTATTACATTTGGCGAATATTGATATGTGTATGGTTGAGTCCATCCATATACAATAGCCCCACCATTATCCGAAACGTATATAAAACCAACGTGATTATATGACCTATCAACTAAACCATTAACAACACTACCGTTTGACGCATTCAAAGCAATAATTCTACCGTAATCTGTGTTTCCTGTTTCCGCTCCACCGACGAATACATAACTACCACTTTTTACAACGGCAATACATTGTATATTGCTAAAATAACTGCTTAAATTTACTTGCCATAAAATCGTACCGCTAGTGTTCATTTTAATAACAGTTGTATTATTAACCCAAAAATAAATATTTTGGCTATCGTCAATAGTCCAACCTTTAACATCTCCATTATATAAGACCTTTTTGTAAACAGGTCCTTCTACAGCGTTTGTTGCTAATACATCTCCTACGTTGTATTTACCCGTTACAACATTCGCAATTTTATTGGCTAGGGATTGTAATGTTTCAGTTCCATTCGCGGACGTACCTTTATTTGTTAAATTGGTCGCCATTGTGTTCTTAGCATTTTGAATATGATTTGCTAATGTTGCAAACGTATCGCCACTTGTCGCAGGACTTCCAATGACGGAGGCGATACTTGTTTTGCCGTCATTGGCAAATGTAAAAAGTTCATTTAGAACACCTTCAACATCGGTTGCCGTAAAGCGATTGTTTACATCTTCTACTGCGATATTCTTTGCTTTATGCGCTCCTGTCGCATTTTCAGCCGAATGCGCAACAACTGCATCATTCACTTGTTTCACCGCATTTGCCGTCGCCGCTTGTGTTGTGCTTGTGCTTGTCAACGTATCGTTGAGTTGAACGATACCGGCTTGTGTGGTGCTTGCACTCGGTAGTTGAGACGTTGGTACTTTTGCGCTCCCGTCAAGTGAAGCGACACCGTTTACCGCGCCTTTTTGGCTGGCCGGGATCGCGTCAGTAATACCATAGCCTGCTAGGGTAGTAGGTTTACTTGTGATTTCCGTAAATGCATGTGTATGCCCCGTTGGGCTTGCACCGACATCGGAAGCAGTTAGCGTGACAGCACCAGTTTTGTTGTTGACACTCGTAACCGCGTTACGCTGAGCACCCGACTCGATACCATCCAACTTGACTTTATCAGCCGCAGACATTCTCCCTGCTTGAGATGCTGTAGCCAGCTTGGTCACTTCCACGTCCAAAATATCAAAGTTTTGATTCAGGTCATCGATGTTAACAACGTCTGTGCCTTCTGGTTTCTTCAATCCCAAGTTCCCTGTATACTGCACCTTTCTCACGCTCCTTCATCGTATACTTTGAGTTCATTCCACGTTTTTGTGCTTACTTGAGCCCATGTAAGAGATTTAACTGTATCCCACACCGTGTATGTGTATTTGAAGCTGTACGCCAAATGCGCAGGCTTAATTTGTTCTAGCATTTCGATGAACCATGCCATGTTTGGCGGAATGCCTTTTACGCCGATGAATTTCACCTCAAATCGATACTCGGATGGATACTCGATGACATCTACTTCGCCGCCACTGAATGCAGCCGCGGCGTTCTGAATCATCTGCTTTGTCGTGGTTCCGGCGCCACGAAGTTTCGCCTTGATTCGTTCCCTTCGCCACTCCGTCGGTTTGGTCGGATCCACTGCCAACCCAAGTTCTGATTCCCAAAGAGACAGGCCCCATGTAGCTGTTGTGGCAGAAAATTGGTTGGGAAGATTATCGATCTCTGACCAGAGCTTTCCAAGCTCTTCTCCTTCTGCGTTCATTATCTCTTCAAACTCCCGAATACCTCGATAGTAATTAGGAAGATATTGAAACAAATCAACCGATGTGGCTGGTGATGAATGTTCTTGCTGATCTGTGCCAAAGAGAGTCGCGCCGTATAACGTTTGACCGTACATCCATCACACCCCTTTCAGTTGATTCCAAGTGATCGGGCCTTTGGGCATAAAATCCGTTGCGTGCTTTCCGTCCAGCAAATCCGCGTCAAGTCCGCTTCCAGCACCGTCATTGTTTTCTCCCCATATCTTCCGCCACGCACCGAACATATCCGTAACATCCCTTGCTGAACGGACGTATAAATAGGCCTCCCCTCCATCATTTCCCGGCCACGATTGCAAAAGTTGGACGCATGATGCTTCGCTTGTCCCTTTATAAGAGAAGATCGTTCCATAAGGGACAGGATAGCCGTTGTTGTAGACGATACCGGCAACGAACCCATTAGGCCAAGCTGATGGTGGTGAGGACGACGGGATCGAGATTTTTGCTATCAAAGATGGAACGGTTAATGGACCCGTCATCGAATCCCCAGTTTTATTTACAGCACCAATGTCAGAAGGAGATAACGGATCGGAACCTCCCTGCGCATGCGTTGACTTATGACTGCTGGGAGTAAATGTACTCGGCTTCCCTGTCACTCCTGTCCACGGCACGCTATCCGCCGTTTCTGCCGCGTCTACCTTCCCGTCGTAATCTGTATCATAGATGCTTTTCAACATGTCACCGACAGACTGAGCTGCCACAAGAAGCTGATTTCCGTTCGGTGTACCGATATACAACTTGTTTGTGTCTGTACAAAAACCTAGTTCACCGACATCCAGTACAGGAAGTTGGGCTTCTGTTCCTCTCCTTATCTTAATCAATACTTGTCTTGGCATTATTCACCACTCCTAGAACGTTCCACCGTCGATGACAGCCACCATAAGCCGGTTTCCGTTCACTGAATCATAGACAATACTGCTCCCATCGATATTCACAGCTACTCCATTTGCATCCACCGTAATACCCCTATACACCTTCACTTCCACCGTGTCCGCCAAGACATTGATTCCGTTTCCCGCGCCGACATGCAGAGTGACCGTATCGGCCTGACCACCACCCGTCAAACCGTTTCCGGCTGTGATCGTCTGCAACGCTCCGCCCGTGCGCACCCAAGCCGTCCCGTTCCAGCTATAAATCTTTTGCTCATCATCGACATAGCATGTCCAGCCTGTTTGTGGGGTGTATAAATCCCACGCGGAGCCATTCCATTCTGCAATTTTGTTGGTTTGACCCGACCATGCACCGGTTGCGCCGGACGGGATAATGTATCGGTCACCGACTGTCGGTGTAGTTGGCGGTGTTGTAGTGGTGCGGTTTTTCACGCTCGCTTGCGGCTCAATATTGCGCTTCGCAAGTTCAATCTCATTCCTAATTTTTTGTGCGCTCCACAAATCTGTCGGACCGGTTCCCGAATCGTTGATTTGGCGATGGAGGGCCGCATTGTCGATATGGTCTCGAATTTGGGAAGCCGTGGCCGTCTTTGTGCCATCCGAAACCTTATTGACACTACCGTTTGTCACGTCAGTCTTTTTCACTTTTGCATAGTTCGTCCCATCGGCAATGTCGTCAACAGTTCCGTTCAAGTCGGTGAGGTTTTTCACGCTGATTCGTTGCCATACGGTTCCTAAGTCTAAATAAAGATAGCCATCATCCGTCGCATAATAAAATCGCCCAGCTGCTGAAGCATTCGGGCGATTCGCCAGAGTCCCAGACATGGCACGGCCGACAAATGTGTTTTGCGTCCCGTCTCCGATATACACTTCTTTTGTATCTGTGCAAAACCCCATTTCTCCTTGTTGCAATGGACCATATGCATCCAGTTGTGCCTTTGTCCCTCTTTTAATACGTATGGTTTGTGGCATATTCTTTTACCCCCTTACAAATGTTCCTCCATCAATTACCCCATCGGCTTTGTATCGCTCCAATTCCGTTTGTGTGGCTGTGATCGCATCCTGCAAAACATTCAGGTCATCAGCTTCGACCGTATCGCCGGGCGTCTCGTATGAAACATACAGTTTCGGAACATCCGCAAAAATTTTAATCGACATGCGCCATGGGCGTTCCAACGGAACCGACAGAACGAATTGGTCGATGCGATTCCCTGTCATTTTTGATCCCGTATACACACGGATTGTATCTTTCACCACGTTGTCATGCTTCAATTCGCCTTCGTAGACGCCATTGATCGGGATGACTTCTTCCTCAATAACATACCGGTTGCCGTCCAGCTTTTTATTTAACTTCGTTGAAAACCGATCAATCTGTTGAGGATACGCCAATTCCTACACCCCCAGCGCAACCGTTCCGAGAATTGGCACCTCATCATCTTGCAACGCAACATTCGCCGTGCTTCCGTTCACAGTCAATTCACTGTAATCAATCACACCGGGCGTGCTTAGCAAAAGTGTCCCGATTTTCGCGTAGCTCACATAAGTCATAGAGAAAGCAATCTCTTTCAAATATTCATCGAGCGACGCTGCAAATGCATCTTGTACATTTTGCAGTGTATATCCCGATGCCAAAATGACGTTTGCCGAAACGCTGATCGGTTTGCCCGTCGCCGAAGTAACCGTTACAGCCGCGCCAATGGGCCGCACTTGTTCGATATACTCCTGCACTTGAGCAACCAATTCAGTGGTCGCTGGCTGCATGTCTGTGTTGACGATAGTAATTTTGACAGTGCCAGGGCCGTTCCAAAGAGGAGTCACTCTTGCCGAACCCACTCCAGCCACTTCTGTCGCCCATCGCTTATAATCCGCCGCATTTCCACTCGTTCCGGGCTCCCGTACCTTCTGCAAAAAACGTTTTCGAAGGGAGTCATCACTTTCTTCATCCTCACCCGGAACGAGGACATCTGCTAGTATCGCTGTTCCTAGTCCGTCAATCGGTTCGATCGGAAGCAGACTCCCAAACTCTTGATTGCCCGCGCTTCCTAATGTTTCTGCTTGCATACGGAACTGACCGTTGGCAATTTTTCCGATAGCTACATAGACCATGTCATTAAGTCGGAACCGGCTTCCGATCGGAACGTCAAATGGCACGCCCTCCTCATCCGTGAACACTCCTTTTCGAATGGCCGGCGTCGCTTGTTTTCTATACACACCAAAGTCCGCTGCACGTCGATCCAAATATTCACCCGTCGAGGTTTCTCCGAACGCAAGACGCAAAACAACGTCCAGTTCTGCATACATCTGCGCCAATTCCATCGCAGCCGGTGCTAACGCATCATAGATGACAGAACCTTCTTGTTTATCAACATCGTCAGGAACTCGATCAAGCATCCTCTGCAAAATTGCCTCAAACGTTTGGTCCTCAAACAATACCGCTCACCTCTTTGGACGCCTCTATCTTTCCATAGACAGTTTGGCAAACAAACGTGGCGATAGCTGAATCCGCCTGGAACTGAATGCTGATGTCTTCGACTGCTAGGATGCGCGCGTCTTGAAGCACCGCTTCTTCGATTCTCCGAGGCAATTCTGCTTGGACAAACAATCTTTCTTTGCCACTTAGATTTTCAAAGCCGTAATCATCGCTATAAATTAAATGCTTGAATCGTTCGGTGCTCAACATTTTGAAAATCGATTGCTTGATAGCTTCCAACCCGTCAATCATTCCGATGCACCGGCCTCTCTCAAAGTCGAGACGATACGTTTTGGCAGGAAAGACGGAAGTATCGACGATATCTGTATCATCCATCAAAATATCTTCAGAAGGTAATACTGCCATCACTTCACCACCTTATCTAAAACCACAAATTGCTGGCCTCCTTGAACGCGAAGCAGGATTACTTTATCGCCGCCTTTTAGATTTGCTTGTTCCGCCTGCTCCGTAACAACCAAAAATTCTTCCGTCAGTTTCAATCGCTGATGTATTTGAATCGCAAGAGGGCTTTCGGATACAACCGTGCCAAACAACACATTAACTGGATTAGTCGCTTCCACAGCTTTCACAGCAACTGTTTTAATTAAATCTATCAAGCTCATCTCAAATCACCTTCAAATCTAATTGCATCGTGTGCACGCCACCTTCCCAGTTGTGCGTGCATTCGTCAACGAGAAAATATTGCTTGATGCCGATCTTTTCGATGTACACAAACACAAAACAACCAGCGCGCACTTTCCAATGGCCGAGGCAGGTGAGTTTCAATGATTTCGTTTCACGGTTACGCAACGTAATTAACTTGTCCAACAAGTCTTTAATTTGCGCGGCCGTCATCCTTTCATCGACTTTGCGAAATTCTTGCAATCGTCCCCATTTAGCAATGTTCGCGCTGTCTTGGGCAATATAGACCTCGCGTTTTCCTGTTTTTTTGTTGTCTTGCACGATCTTGATACGATTGTACGTTTCCTCGTCGATTGACTTTTTATAGTCGAAATCAAAAAGCAGACTCTCTTCCCCAATGTAGAAGTCGTCTGCTCGAATGGCCATGTTATTGATATTTCGCAGTTCCAGTTTCCCAAAATGATCGAACAGTACATAGTTCCTGTTCGTTGCAATCAACGTTGAATCTAAAAACTTTGCCACCACATCGAGCGCTTTTTTGTTGTCTTCGACCATCGCTGGCACTTTGTATCCCGTTTCTTCAAACGTTCCAATTTTCAATCCTGCATCGGTTGCAATTTTCCTAATGCCGGCCGTGGCCGTTGTTGAAGAAAAGACAAAGGTGTCGTTGTACATCAAATATCGAAGCTGATCATACGCCTTAACACTAAAATCACTATCCGCATTGAATCCTGTTTCAAACACATAGCCGTAGAAAATCTTGTATGATCCGTCGGTGACACGAATCATGGCTCCACTATTGATGGAAAACTTACGCGGATCCTCTATCACCAACTTTGCTTCCAAGGTGCCGGCTTTCCCGATCCGGCTGGTTGTCCATTTTAAGCTGGCCACGGGCATGTCCCATATGGTTCCGTCTCGATTATCGATGAACACTTCCATTTCATTTCACCCAGTCTGGCGGGATCTTTAGCACTAAGCCGATAGGCAATCGGCGCAATTGACTGTCCTTGATACCGTTCAATTTCTGCAATTCACGATATCTATGACCACTGCCCGTGTAATACTGCGCCACCTTCCACAAGCTATCCCCTCTTTTAAGCGTATAGGTTGTTGGTTTCGGCTTCGTATTTTGCCGAGTGGGGGTATTCTTCTTCACGATTTGTTTCGTTCCGTTTTTTGCCTTGGCGATTTTCATTTTTTTTGGGCCGAATGGTACATATTTTTTTAACTCAAGAGAAAAGTTGACGTCCTCGCTACCAAAAGACTCGTCGTATTCAAAACGCTCAATGGTCACCAATTCATTAATCGTAAACGGCCCATTGACATAAATATATCGAACGGGCTGTTTGTGATTCAGCCACTTTTCCAACAAACGAATATAATCCTTCGGCTTTTTAAAGACCGTCGCTGAATAGTGCGTCGGTTGTGCTGGGAAGTAGGACTCCAGAGTAAAACTTTTCAGCTTTGCTGGCTTCGGGACATTCACTTTCCCTAACGAGGCAATCGTAAATTCTTCTCCGTCCCCTTCTTCCTTCACATTCACCTTTTCGGGGTTAACCGGGAGACGGAAGAATTCCCGGTCATTCACGACAAAATATATGGCTCTTTCCGTCATGAGTACGCCCCTTCCGCCGACCGTGCGATTTCATTTGACATGAGCTGTTCAATACGTCGGATCAACTTGTTAATGTCGACTTCGCTGCGAATATCGCCGGTTTGAACTTGGACAGTCGGTGTCAGTGTGATGAAGTTCTGAATCGACTTGATTGTCGCCAACTCTTTGAACACTTCTAAATCTTCCTCAGCAATATTCACCTCATCATCAATCTTCCCAACCTTTCCGACCTTATCCAGTTTGCCGCCGGTCGGGTTTTTGCCTTTATCATTTCCAATGGGATTCTTCATGCCAGGGCTGTTGGCGATTTGATTACCAAGCGCTTGGGACGGAAAGGATTTGAACGGATTGCCTGTTTTCCCATTCGGAATTAGGCTTTTCGCTTTATCCCACACTCCTGCCAGCTTATCTGATACGTTTTTGCTGAAGTTGATACCGGCTTTATTCCCCGCGTCAAACGCTTTGGGAAGGCTGAGCAAATTCATCCGTGGAATACTAACCACATTTTTGCTGCTTGTCGGCGCTTGAAGATTTGCTGCCCAGCTTTTCAATCCACCGGAGATGTTGCTTACCGATCCGGCACTCAGTTTGCCGATCGTTCCGATGTTCACGCCTGGTATCATGTTCAGAGCTTTAATCAGACCGTTAATGGCTCCAATCGCAATATTTGCGCCAGCTACAAAAGCACGAGCCAACGCATTGGCCGCACGATCAAAAGACCCGGCGAGCGCCGCCATGTTGTCGATCACCATTTTGGCTAAATCGTAGAACAACTTTTTAACGGCGTATGTCGGATCGATAAACACGTTGGCCAGGAACTCAGCAAACGTTGCAAACAGATTCCATAGGTTGGCCACACTGTTCCAAATATAAGCCCCCAACGCCGCAAACAACCCTGTAATAAATCCAATCACCGCAGCTGTTTGTTCTCCCCATCTTACCGTGGCATAAGCAACGAATCCGATTAAAGCAATGATCGTCAGTAATACCCACGTGGCTGGGGAGCTAAGCATAGCTGCATCGTATACCCATTTTGCGGCTGCTGCCATGAGGGTAGCTGTTCGCACTATCAACCATTTCGCTGCAAGGCCGAGTAAAATGAGACCAATTCCGGTCAAGAGTGACCCGATGACTACTAAAATCGGTGCAATCCACGCCCAATTTTCTTCAAAAAACCGTCCAACGGCACCAACCATTCGATAGAAAAACTCCAGCGCATCAAAAGCAAGATCCATGCCTTTAATAAACACGTTGACAAAAAACATCGCATGTTCCGCCATCGTAGCGAACGCATCAGAGTTCACGAACTGGTTAAACCGAATCAGCAACGGTTCAAATGCGCGGAACGCCCAGTTTTTGAACATGGTCATCGCATCGGAGAAGGTTAAAGGCATGTTTTTAAATTTTTTCTCGATCTCATCCGCAGCCTTAAACAGGGCATTTTTGATAATATCCGCCGTAATCGTTCCTTCGGCTGACATTTCCTTGAGTTGTCCCTTTGTTTTTCCAGTGAAATCCGCAATTGCTTGGGCGAGCAACGGCGCATTTTCCATGATGGAACGGAATTCATCACCTTGCAGTTTTCCAGCCGCCATCGCTTGCGTGAGCTGATACATACCGGCTTGCCGTTCAAAAGTGGACGCACCCGACACCGTAAACGCTTTGCCCATCAATTCAGAGAATCGGATGATTTCATCATTATTTTTGAACGCATCCTCTGCCAGTAGCCCAAGTTTTGAAACGGAGTTGGCCATATCGATATAGCCGCTTCGACTTTTCTGCGCCGCTCGATAAATCTTCTCTTGAAGTTGCGCTTGTGTTTGCAATCCGTCATTGATATTCGCTAAACGGGCTGATGTAGAAACATACGTATCCGACGCTTCTACAAATGTTTTCGCTCCTTGTTTGATCGCCTCCAATGCCATATAAGCTGCCGCCGAACCAGCAAAAGCACTAAAGAATCCTCTGACGGCGCTAGTTGCTTGATGAATAGGGGGAGGCAAGCTGGAAAATTTGGACTGAAGCGGGGTTAAAGCATCGGCCGATTGTTTAGACGCCAAAACTAGACGTTCTAAATCGGCCGATGCGTTTGTAATCGCTTTTCGCGCTTTCGCTAATCCTTTCGTATCTAATTGAGTCGCGCTCGCATCCATCTTTTCCATGACGCGAATGGTTGCATCCATCGCACGAATCATTTTCATCAGAGGTCCTGTCAATTTGTCGTTTAACGCTAACGTTGTTTGCACTCCAGCCATTCGCTCACCCCCTCACCTTT
Source organism: Geobacillus sp. LEMMY01 (assembly GCF_002042905.1). Lineage (NCBI taxonomy): Bacteria > Bacillati > Bacillota > Bacilli > Caryophanales > Anoxybacillaceae > Geobacillus > Geobacillus sp. LEMMY01. The sequence goes on along the minus strand of NZ_MVKA01000001.1, from coordinate 279,552 downwards.
TGTTTTATTCGATCGTGCTCTTCCTTCTCTTTCTTCAACTCGATTTGAATGCTCGCAATGACAAACGCTTTTTCTTTTCGATCCATTTCTAAAAACTCCCGCGGTCGCCAATGAAAACGGTGGAGAGCGACATGCGCATAGAACGCCTCTCCACCTTCCTCAATTAGTTTTTTGCTTCTTCGACCTCTTCGTCCATCGTTTTATCTAATCCTGAAATTTCCGTTACCTTCTCAAGAATTTGGTTTGCTTCTCCTAAAAGAAACATTTCAGCAAATAGCTTGTCCGCACCTAGCACACCATAGGATTCTTGTAGCTCGCGGTCATTTAAATCTGGGTACACAATCGACGCCACGCAAATTTCACGATTGTATCTCACCACATCAAAAACGCGCTCCATTTTGCCGCCTTTACCTGGGCGAAATTTGAAACAACGCTCGTTGATGGCATCAGCTTCACCCGCAGTCAACGGGCGCAAAACAAGTGGTTCGTCAAAACGATCGAGTTTCAGCTCTACATTTTCGTATGGTTTGGCATTCCCCTTTAAAAACGCCTTAAACTTGCTCATATAGGCCCTCCTTAATTAATGGTTTTGAATTGGTCTAGCAAATCGAAGTCATCAAATGTGAATGACACTTCGTCTTTCAACACATCATCTGAATCTCCGTCCAACTTGGCAATGAGTGTGCTGTCTGGCACAATATTTTTAATGATCGCGGTTTGCTTGCCGGCTGCGCTCGTAATATCTGCATTTACCAACATCGCATCGAACATTGGCGCTTTTCCTGTCCGCAAATATTCCAATGCCATGGCACGAATTTCTGGGCGGTGGTAGTAATACGTCATATTTCCTTTTCCGTTTGCTCCAACGATTTTGCTGCCGTTCATACGTGCACCGACACGTTTGACGTCAGCCTTGATATACTCAATGGTCGCGTCAAACTTTACAATCTCTGCAAACTCATATGACTTCCCGTCAATCGTAATATATAGCGTCCCTTCTTTCGAAGAAATGGCGTCTTTCGATTCCATTACACGCGGCATATCGATCACCTCCGTTGATTACTTGCATGCAATCGTCATGTAGAGCTTTTCCATTGCATCCACGAATTTGAGCCCCATCTTCACCAACACGGCATCCTTTTCATCACCTTGTTCAACCACGATTTCATCCGGATTATATGGCTCCAAAGCGCCAACCCGCACAAGAGGATCCAACACTGTCTTCATCATCTCTTTTTTGAACAAGTTTCGACCGTCCTCATTGTTGTTTACTTTTCCAACGAAATACTTGGAGTAGATATACTGCGTATTATCCGAGACGATATCCATTTCGCGAATGATTTTATTTTTGCGAAAATCTTGATTTTTGGTCGGTGTGAAGGAACGGAACGTATTGATGTCTTGTTCCACCACTACCGAGTCCCGATTGAATGTATAGACGATATGGCCATCTTTCAACGCTTGCTCGATTTCCTCATGAGTTTTGCGCTCGCAGTCGATTGCTCCCGGATACTCGGCATAGGTCAATGAATTCGTTCCCGCACTTGCATACGCTGCCGCGTACCAATACAACGCATCTTTTGCCGATAGCTGCTCGTTTCCCTCAAGCGTGACACCATTGAGAACAGACACCACACCTTCATGGTCAGCAGCATTGTAGCTGTTCGTAACGAGCGTCACGTTTTTTCCGTAATTCTCGCGCCATTCTTTTACTTTGAGCGCCAGCAGCGCTTTCACTGTTGGATCGTCCGTACCAACCGCGACCACCTTGAAATCTTGGGTATCAAGACCTGCCGCAAATTCCGCATAGGCATCATTGGTTGCAATCCCTGTGGTTCCGCCAGACAGTGTCAATGTGATATCGGATGTGGGCAACTGACCGCTAAACGTCACAAACGGATTTGGTTGTAAGTCGGCGATGGTAGCTACCGTTTGTGTGTCAACGATATCCCCGTCAAAATATGTTTTCACCGTCGCCGTGCCGTCTAAATTCGCCGTCACTACTACCGATAGTTTGTTGCCATCAGAGCCGGCGTGCTTGGCGGTCGCTGTCAATCCTCCACCCGTTGCCGCGGCTTTATTCCCCCCACTATTCAAGTTAAAAATCAGTACTTGACTGGTTGCCTTGAACGCTTCACGGAGTGGAACGATTTCGTTCAAATTCTTCCCTAACACTTCTTTAAATTTGGTGTTCGGCGTGACCTTTACGAACTTTCTCGCTTCGCCCCAATCTAATTTGATGGGAATGGCCACAACCGTATTGGAGTCCGGCGTCGTTGTGTTCAGGCTGTTCGTTTCAAAATTGATATACGCGCCAGGACGAATTTTGTTTTGCGTCTTCCATGTACCTCCTGCCATTATTGAACCTCCTTCGCTTTCCATTCACTCAAGAGCGTGTCTACTTCTTCTTTCGTGTACGTTCTCGACTCATCAAGCAGCACTTCAAGCAGCAATCGATCTTTCGCATATTCGGTCGCGCCCAAAAATGCTGATTTCCCATATCGCACTTCTGCCGTGCTTTTTTCAGTTTGCCGCGCCAATTTCCACCCCTCCTAGCGTCTGCATCTTTGTTTCGTCCGCCTTCTCTTGAAGCCAAACGCTCACATCGAACGTGATCACCAGCACGTTATCGGTTTTCGTCCCTTCGACACGATTGACATGGTAGCGATTCGCGATGTATTGAAATTCGTTTTGAAACGTTTCAAACACGTCATCGCATTCTGTATCTACTTCTGTAGATTGAGGAAAGTACACTACATTGAACGAATACGACCGTTGCACTTGACCTTTGACTTTTCTTTCTTGGCCAGATCGAATGATACGCACAAGAAAAGCAGGAGTTTGAAGCCCCTGCTTGACTTTTTCATCGTATACTTTGATGTCGCCAAACACCTGTTTAATTTGCTGAATAATGAGTGTTTTAATCTCCAAAGATCCGCCTCATCTCCTTTTCGATCTCCCGTTGCCACATGTTCGGGGCGATTCGGCGCATGTCATCCATCGTTAGCTTCAACATAAACCGTCCTTCTACCCACCCGACGGTCTGTCCAGCCACCACGATACGATGTCCGTTTTCCACAAACGATGCATATTCTGCCTGGTTGTAAATGTGAATATATATCGTATCACCCTTGCTCATCACATAATACTTCCAGTTGTTTCGCAAGTTTCCGGTATCAACGGGCGTTAGTTTTTTCACCTTTCGAATGGCTAGCTGTGCGATGCGTCCGGCCACTCTCATTTGCACTTGATGAGCGATTTTATTCAGCTCCACCAACTGCTGTTTTAGCACTCGAACTTCACTAAACTCATAGCCCATTATGCATACCCCTTTCTGATGAGCAACACCTCCTGGTGGGTAACATACACAAACGGTTCTTTGGCCGACTCATATCGAACGCCATCGATGATAAATATATCGCCGGCGCGTACGTCAACGTCGCCGGATAACAAGACTTTGACATCATACTGAATGATGTTGGCTTCGCCTTGCGATGCGTTATTGAGCGTCTGCATGCCAACAGTTGAAAGGCGACAAGGCACGTTTTCGTGCTTTGTCGCCCACTGCATTCCGTCGGCGCCATTTGGCTTCTGATATGGTTCGTACCGCTGAATGGTAGCTGTTCGGTCATACAGCCGTTCGACCGCGGATTTGGCTTTGAGAAAGATGTCACGGGACCGCATGCTACCACCTCATTTTGCGAAACTTATATAACACATTCTTGTATGAATGAACAACACTCTCTACTTCTGTTTCGCCTTGGCTCTTTTCGTGGGTCGTGAACGTGATTTGCACGTCCCCTTCTTTGATGGACTGGACAGCCGGTTCGGCATCAGGAGTGTTTTTTTGCCTCAAACGAACCAAATCCACAACCATGTTCGCGTGGACATACCGCAACTCATCTGGAACGTCCTCCCGATTACAAAACGTCTTGATCGCCTGGCCAACTTCATCGATGTACATCTCCAGGCGATCGTCAGACAGAGAGGTGTCCAATTGGGCTTTCACAATCTCAAGAACGGTCATCACTATTCAGCTGCCTTTTCTGATGCCTTTTTTGCCCCTTTTTTCGCCTCTTCCTCCACCACTTCTTCGTATCCAGCCTTTTTAAAGGCGGCCTCTTGTACATCGTTGTGCGCGACCAAAACAACGTCGCCTTTTTTAAATTTCTTCATGTCCCGTCACCCCTTACGCGTTTTTGTGCACGTAAATGGCGTTCTTTTTGTTCTCGAATACGAACGCATCGTAACGAATACGTCCTTCCACCAATGTACCGTTAATGCCTGGCGGATTTTCATGCGTGACATAGTCAGTCAATTTAATTGGTGCCACTGTCGCCATCGGATGCGTAATGAAGAACTCGACGTTGGCTGGCAAGTAAGAAGACGGCACCGTAATCAATGGAATCCCGTCAATGAGACCCACTTGCCCTTTCATTAGTGCATCCTGTGCGATATCAGACGCTTTAATGAAAGACGGGTCTAAGCGAATTTGTTTATAAAAATTCGCGCCAATATACGCTACGCGACCAACCAATGGCACTTTCAAGTCTGTAAGTGTCGTTGTCGCATCCAAAAACGCCTCATACGCATTATCCTTTGTAATCGGCGCCGTCACCGTCGTGCCCGCATTGGCGCAAATGACTGCAAAACGATAGATGTCCACCTCCGGCACAACCACTTCGTCAATCTGACGGGCAAGCGCTTTGCCGGCCTCCATGACACCCATGGTATCTTGTTTCGATTTATTATCGATCGTAAACGTAAAGGACCGATCGCGTGTTACTTTCATTTCTTGCACACTGTTCTCCAGTTCGACCGGTGTGCCATAACGATTGTTTCCTGACGGCGTATAATCTTGCATCGGTGCTGTTGGGATCGAGAATACCTTGACCGTTTCGACCCCAACCCACTCCAAATCTTGATTTACAGCTCCACCCGAAAGAGATTGTTTTTTGAAACGCTCGTCGACATATGGCGCATACTTCTCCGCATAGTTAATTGGCATTGTTCATTACCTCCTACACATTAAATAGAATTAAATCCAGCTAAAAACGGATCCTCTGGATCCCCGCCAGTCGGATTGCCTTCAGCTGGTTTGATCCCCGTAATTTTCGGTTGATGGTTGTTTTCAGGCACAAATAAAAAGGACTTGGTTTCTTGCAGCGTCTTTAACTGCTCATCCAGTCCTTTCGTGATGTTTCCGTTTTCGTCTAATTCAATAGCGTCCTTGTCAAGAAGCGACGCAACCAAATCGGCGTCATGCACTTTTCCATTGATCGCGAGTTTAATCGCGCTGTTGAGTTGTGTTTCTTTGATTTTTGCCTCATATACTGCCTTCTCGTCTTTATATCGCTTCTCTAATTCCGCAAGCTTCGTTTGTAGCTCTTCATTTCCCTCGGCTTGCTTTTTCAACTGTTTTAAGTCGTTGTCGCGCTGCTCTAGCTGTTTTTTCATATCGTCAAGGTTGGCTTTCAACTCATCGACTTTGGCCTTGTGAGCTTCAACCGACTTTCCATGCTCAGCCATAATTTTGTCAATGACCTCTTTCTCCAGTCCTAAACTTTCGAGAAATTCACGTTTCATTCTTGTTCCCCTCCAGGTTACGTTTTTTTACGTGGTTACGGCCACGAACCGCTTTGTTCTTTAACGTCTACAAATGCTAAAAAGACGAGGGAAAATAAAAAAGCACATAACCGTTTTGTTTGGTTAGGTGCTTATTCTATAATTTGAATTGACTTAATTTCTGGCTCACCAACACCGATATATTTTCCGTCGATAAACATGTCAAGACTATCATAATCATTATCGGTATCTTCTTGGTCGGTATAATCTTGGACAATCCCCTCTAATATTTCACCATCTTTGAGAGTAACTCTTATTTTCTTTCCTACATATTCCCATAATCTCAATGCTCCATCCCTCTTTCTTTTATTAAAGTTGGAACAATATGAGTTCCTGTCTTACTATAATGTATTTTAAAGTCTTTTGTTTTTACTTCTTCTCCCGTTGTTTGATCCACATATACCCCGATGTATTTATCACCTTTTATGAGTTCTTTATTTATCCATTCTCCTTTGCTACTGAATTGAAGTACACCAGTACCAGCATATTTTCTCACTAACTCATTAGCTTCCTCATAAGAAATCGTTAAATAGCTTGGCTTCTGCTTACCCTTTGCTTTATTTCTCTCTACATAATCAAGATAGCGTTTATGAGACGGATTATGCTTGTCGTAATGGTTTCGGCTGTGTTCCAATTTATAAACACCATTACGAATATCGGCTCGTATCTGTTCTTCTAACGCTTGGCGCTTCTCTCTTTCTTTACGTTCCGCCTCGAGCTTCGGTTTCAATACATGTTCATTATACCACTCTTCATAAGGAACCGAACCCACCAATCCATTCATGGACTGGCGTTTTTCGCCGTTTGTGTACTCCGACTCATCAAAATGCGGGATCGTCGTCGTTCGGCAGCGCACATGAAACGGCGGCGCATTCGTGCCTGGCTTATAATCTTTGACGTTATAAACCTTGCCGTCTTGATATCTACAAATATCTGATGTTCGCATATCGAGCGTGGCCAAAATCTCGTATTTCTCCATCCCCGCATCGCGATAGCTGTTGTGCGCAGCTAAATTGTGAAAGAAGCTCGCTTCCGTCCTAACCAACGCTTCGGCGCGCGAGTATGCAACGTCTGTCACTCTCACTATTTCTTTGGCCGTCCGATCGATGGACCGGCCGATGATGAAGCTTTGTTCGAGCGACTTTCGAATGTTTTGCATGGTTTCTTGTTCGTGGCCCCAAATCCGTTCAGAAAACTCTTTGCCACTCCAGTTGTACGACATCACTTCGCGCATGGTGCTGTCATCAAGTATTTGAACGTTTGCAGGGATGCCGGCCATCGCGAAATCATACATGAAGTGGTAGTACGAGTTTTGGTACACATCGACCAACCCCGTATAGGTGTACTCCTGCAATCCGTTTTTTCCGCCATAGAGGTGCAGCATCATCATTTCGATTTGCGCTAAAAGCAACTCTAATCGCGAAATCCGAACACGATAACTGACTGCGTTGAGCAAATTTTCGTATTGCGGATTTCCCGCGAGGGCCATAGCACGAAACCGGGCCAAATCGACTTGCTTAAATTCTTCAATTTCTTGGGACGTTAAAATCTTTTTCGCCTCATACAATGAAAGCTTGTTATCTCTCGCATACCTTGCGTAAAACGCTTCAATCTGTCGCACAATATCTCGTTGCGCTTCTTTCAGTCGCTGTTGCATCTGCGCTAAATATTTCTCGACAATCAACTGCGCTTCCTGTTCTCTTTGCGCGGCACGCTGCTCCCAATACTGCCGGCTATTCATTTACGTTCCCATCTTTCCTTTGTTGCTGGAACGCGCCCTGGTAGCCGTTATACATTTGTTCTTGTTCCTGTTGCTTCTTCAATCGTTCCTCGACTTGCTCCGTATACCACGGATGATTTTCACGAATTGTCTGGTCATCGAGAATACCAACCGACGCCTGGCAGTTGGCGATCACCTCTGACTCATTAATGATGATGTCACGGTTGAAGATAATTGAAATTGGCTCATTCGTGAAATCGCCTTTTCCTGTCATGAGCAAATACTGGTCGATGAACCAAATCAAATGTTCTAGGCTTGATTGAAACTCGGTTTCAAGGATGTTGCAGTCCATATCTAAATCCGAATATCGGTATCGAAGCGCCACTCCACTGGCGTTGCCCAGGTTCTCATCCTGTGTATCAACCCCGCGTCCAAATTCATAGATGGCTTTCCGGATCCGAAGAAGCTCTTTTTCCACCGCGTCTGTCTGAAGATCGGCTTGGAGCTTATCCACATCGCCGTTTTCATCTAACTTTACCGCCCGATATCGGTTCAAATCATTTAAAAATTCCTGTAAGTTCGTCCCGCCATAATTTACTAACTTATAGATGAAATTCGGGATGTCAGCCAACAGATCCGCATTTACGGAAGCTTGCAAATTGTAGTCATCAATCAATGACTTGATACAGTCGATCAGTGGCTGCTCTTCCTCATTGTACTTGAACGCAATCAACGGCATGCGCTCCCACAGATACGGCTTTCCATCGATCATGAAATGATAGTTTGTTTCCACTCCAGCCAACACATCTGGGACAAGCGAATCTGCCTGCCAAACATAATATCGAATTCCTTTCGGATGATGATACTCGACCTTCTTTTGTTTTTGCTTTTGGCCATTCATGAAAATGACCTCTTCATAAACACGAATAAACGACACGATTTCTTCATGGTCATTATCGGACCAAAACGGAATAATCTGCTCGCTTGGAATCTTTTTAAACGATAACTCGCCTTTTTCGTCAATATACACATATAAAAAAGCGATCCCTTTATTGATCGCTTCTTTGCCGAGATTTTTAATCACCTTTAACAGCCGTTTATCAAACATATCTTGCATAATTTTGCGGTATTCTTCGTTTTCTGTCGCGATCGTCGGCTCCTTTGAAAGCAAATAGCCCACCTTTTGATTGACGAGCTTCTTCACAAAGTCATGAGCCAATTTTTGATTGGAACGCCACGTGATTTCCTGATTTTTCTTTTCAATGTCCATCTTCGTGCGGTAATATCGATCGCCGAGCAACATCAAATTCCGCTTTTCGCTTGTCTCCCAGTCTTTGACGATCGCCGCCAAAAGTTGCTCATCTGTCATGATCCCTTTCGCAAGCTCCGCCAACGCCCGCTCATGCCATGGCGCCCTGAATAAGTCCTCAATCAGCACATGATCACCTCCCTATTTCAAAATTGATACGGATGGCCGTTTCATATCGTCTTCAAACGCATACCGTGTGGCATCGATCGTATGGTTATTTTTATCCTCCAGCTTGGGCTTTGGATTGCCGTCTGCATCTACCTGATAGTCAATAGACTCAAATTCTCTTGCGATGTTTGGTGTTCTCTTTGGGTCAATGACGATCGCCTCTAGGTCATCCAGCCATTTCTCCCCGTACTCCACGCTTCCCGGCCCCTTCTTGGCTCCTTTGATTCGTGGTATGCCGTGCTCTTTCTTCATTTCATCTATCGATTTCGGTTCGGCACTATCGGCAATGATCGGTTCAAGATGATAATTTTTCGCTTTGATTTTTTCAGCTGCTTCCCGGTTCGATAACTTTACACCATATATTTCGTCAATCGCGTAAATCGTTCTCCTCGTTTTATCGTAGTGCCAGCGTACAAACGCGAACGGATCCACACCATATCCCCAGTCAATGCCCTGGCGGATGTTATCAAAGCTCTTCATCTCGTCATCCGTAATCGTCCGAAACACCAAGTTGTCAAACGGTACCACACCACTCCCGATCGGCTCGCCAAGGTATTCATGACGATACTTCATTTCATTCGTTCGCTTTGTGTGCTCCGCTTCCTCCATGAAATCCTGCGACAAAAACGGATTATCCAAATACGTCGAGTGATGAACGAACGTGTTTTCAGGAAGAAACTGCGTTTCGTATTTTTGGTTCACCCATGATTGCCTCCGTTTTGGCGGGTTATAGCTGTAAAAAAACGTATATCTCAACCCATCTGGAAGCTCTCCGCGCAACACCGACTTTTCGATGACAGACACTTCTTCTTCTGTCTTAAATTCAGCAAGCTCTTCGATCCACATAATTGCTAGTGGAAATTTCGATGCTTTAATGGATTTGATTTTTTGTGGGTCATCAGCACCGCGGAACAGAATCCGATTTCCTCGCGGCAGATACGTGATCCGCATCGGGTTGATCGTCACTTGAAAATACTCTGTGACACCCAATATTTCCATCGCTTCTTTCAGCTGTTCCAACACCGAATCCGCTAGCGTGTTCCCGACCCTGCGTACAACAAGAGCCGTCACCGGATACCGCATCACCAGCAATAACACCATCATTGCGATATGCGTAGATTTGGCGCTGGCCCGACCACCTTTCAGTACATAGCGCAAATAACGTTGCTGTTTCACCAGCGCCCACACTTTTTGGAACGTTGGTGTAAACACTTCAGAAAGCCTAATCTGCTTCATCGGACTCACCGATGTCATCGATAATTTGAACACCAAAATTGGCGTCAATTTGCTGGCGCTCGGTCCACATGGCGAAGCGCTTGCCGAGGAGCTCAGCAGCTTTAACACGATCCCGAATGCTTGGTGTCTTATCTTCCAATTCAAAAAATCCTTCGCCTTTTCCGACAGGGATTTCTTCCGTGACCTCACCACGCAGCACTTTTGTCAAAAACTCCAGCACCTCATCCTGCGAAGCGACGCGTGCTTTATCTTTTTCAGCTAAGCGTTGACCGATGTACTCTTTAATCGCAACATTTTGCAACAGTTTGTGCGCGTGCCCTCGAGCCGTAGCGTCGGAATACCCAGCCTTTCTCGCCGCCTCTTCTGCGTTTCCTAATTCGATATAATAATCCGCAAACGCTTTTTGTTTTGGCGTCAACTTCCGCATCTACATCATCACCTACCTCCTCACTTCCTTCGAATCGCCCCGCGCACTCGCTTGTACGTGTCGCGTCGGACGCCCATAATGTCGAGCCAGTCACGCCAGGTCATTTTCTCTTTCTTCCGTTTCGGGTTCTTGTCTTTATCGTCAACATACAGTTTATACATGCTTTTCACCTCAAATGAAAAACGCCACCCAATCGGGTGACGCTCATGGAAGGGGGATTTGGTTGATACCATTGTAACACGTCTAAACAGAAATATTCTGTCATCTTTCTATCATTTTTCCTTCACTTTTCCGTCAGTTTTCTGTCATCCATCCGCGCTCGGCCGCCACCTTTTTAGCTTCCTCGATTGTGTCGCAGGTAGCGACCACGCGCCAATATGGCCCGTCGATTCCGTCTCGATCCCACGGCGGACAAGTCGCCACTCCTTCATATCGAACGACATACTTTCCGTTCCGGCACAATACGATTTGACCGGTCCACATTTCATTTGATTTGCTCCATACGACTTTCATCTCGCCCATCCTTTCTTAATAGTCCTTGTATACTTCAATCCGCAACGCAAAAGCGAGCTTGTAGAATGCTCTCTCGCGCTCACGATAGTATTTTGACTCACTGATGCACATTTCGTTGTACACATCGTAGTCACGCGGTTCCTCTGTACTCATATATCGCCTCACGATCAATTCTCGCTGTAGTTTTGTTAGGCGATTCACTGCACGCACAATTCGGTTCATGTATTCGTCACGCTCACGCTCAAAATCAACTTTTCTGATCACTGCACTCTCGGTCGACGAATGAAACGCATTTGTCTGCGACGGCGGCACGAGAGAGTACGTTTGCGTCACTCGCGGAAGTGCCTCGTCTGGCACAGTCAACATGTACATGCGATATTTTTCCAGTGCTGCCTCAACAGCCTCTTTTGTTTTCTCGCCGTCCACATCGCGAAGAAATGACAATTGCTTATATTTCAACCGGACCCCTCCCGTTTATGTTAAAATATACTTACATATAGCTGTTATGTTTCCGCGGATCTCGTAATCATTTTTCATTACGAATCACCTCGGCTTTTTTATTCGGTAGCGAGTGCCGGGAGAAGCCCGGTCTTTTTTATTTATTGATCTTTTGCACGATTCGCAAAACATAACCAATGCTCGCGGATTTTTGTTGCTGTCTTCGGCCCGATCCCAGGGATGTCTTCTAGTTGCCCGAGCCATTCGAGCATCAGTTTTGTGTCCAACTCGTTTTGGCGTTTAGCTCCGGCGTGAAAACCTCGGTTCCACGCTTCTGCCAGTTCTGCCTGGCGGACAGGGAGCGCTGTCATCTCCCCACCTCGCCTGATCCTGCGCAGCGTTTTCCCCATCACGTCACTACCTTCCAGCCTTTTTTCAGCCGGCTTTTCAACTCGCACTTTTGCAACGGCTCATAGCGGTAGACGGCTTGTCCATCTTCACGTCGAAACAACAGGTACCATTTCAGCCTGCGCTTGCGCTTACTCATCGTATACATCCTTTTGCAGTTTTTGGAGAGCGTATAGTCTCAGCGCTCGGAGTTCTCGCGTCGCATCTACCCAACTTTCCTCTCTCCGATCTTTCTGTTGGCGCAACTCGTTGGCTTGCTCTTTCAGTCTTTGTATTTCATTTTCGAGAACGATGATTTCTTTATGCAGCCGTTCCTTGTCCGCCATCGCCGTTTCGAAAAGCTCTTTCCAGTGTTCAATTTCCTTCTCTTTCTCCGTCAGCAGCTTGTGCGCGTGGATCGCTTCTCGTTTGAGCCATTCGATGCCGGCCTCTTCTGTTGTATCTTCAGTGATCGTTTCGCTATCGGTCGGCTCATTCTCTGCCGTTTCTTGCGATTCAGTCCCTTGCATCTCTTTTTCCAATTGGGCGATCTTCTCTTTCCGAAAACTCTTCCAACTGTACAGTTGTTGTTTCGTAATGTTCTTGATTGCAGCGATCACGGCATCGCTGAATCCCTGGCGACGTAAATCAATGTATTCCTCCACAGTCAAGTCGATTTTTTTGTTAGACATGTCTTTCTCCTCCTTCACGCTTTCGCAATCTTTCAAAATATCATCGAGACTCTCTCCGTTCCGCAATCGCTCCAGCTGTTCCGGTGTCAGCTGATATGTTCTCACCGTCGTATCTATTCCGTGTGGGCGGTTGCCGAACCGCACAGGTCCTGACCGATACGGGGATATTCTTGCGATCGTCGGCATCGCGGTCACCTCGCATTTTGTTTCGCGGTCTTAAAAACCTTGTCACGATCCTCAGCTGATCTCCAAAACCATCTCTTACCTTGTTTTTCATACCTCTCGAACCAGTGTGGCTCGAAATCTCGTCTCCATGTGTATCCAGCTCGCGCCCGTCCGTCCTTGTACAGCTCAGCATGCACCCACATATATTCATCGCCACGCCGGATGATCGCGGCGTAGTCTTCACACCAGCCCCAATCCCAATCTCTTGTGTACCCCAATACTTCCCATCCTGGAAAAGCGCTCTGTATCCTGTTCAATATGACGCTATCAGCTATCTGCTCATCCTCAACAAAATCGAAAATCGTCAGCTGGTTCATTTATTCCCTCCTTTCGGGAGCAGAAAGAACTGCTCCCTTTGGTTTATTTCACTGCTCTTAACACTCTGCCCTCTTCACGTTCAATATCATCCAACGACATCTGATAATCAGCTTCACGAACTGCTGCGGCAAACTTTTCAATTCCTGTATCCCATAACCCGTGTCGTTTGATAACATCCGAAAACTCCTCAACGTCATGTTCTCGGATGGACCAGCTATCTGCTTGATCTGCCGGTTCGTATTTTTCAACCCAATCTCCTGTTTTCGGATCAATGTCTTTGAAACTCTTGCGGGCAAAATGGCATAGCTCATGATCGACGAGAGCAACACGCTGTTCATGCTTCATAGCTTTCCAGGCATCGGAGCTAATGAAAACAAACAACATTTTGTTTGTGACGAATCGCTCAAATGCTGTGCATTTCTTTGCTTTTCCTGCCCAATCGCTTGAGCCTTCACGGAAGTAATAGCCGATTAAATGCTTCGCGTCCTTTAAATGCGGATGATACTTATCGATTAACTCCTCTGCAATTTCCTTTACCTCTGCAGCTTCTTCAAAATAAACGCCTGCCATCTTTACAACCTCCCAGCTTATTAGATTGATAGAGCTTGTTAATGATTAGTCATGCAACCTTTGCATTCTCGACCGATGCCCATTCTGTCACTTTTGTCTTTCCAAAACATATCAAGTGGCAATATCCGTCCACATCTGGAACAAACTCTTTTATGTCCTTCCTGAGCCTGGCTGATACCGATAAAAATTTTGGGATCGTCCTTTACTATTTCCCAGTCCACCCTCCTAATACAAAACCAACGATCATCAACATTAATGGCTTCTTTGATAGCATCACAGATGAAATCAATAAAGTTAATCGCGTCAAATCTGTGATTGGGCTTTTGAATAAAAATATCGATCCAAACTTTATCTTCATAGAAATCAATATCACTAGTTTTTCTTTTTAGGATGGTTGTTAGCCCATTAACTATTTCCCTGCGCTGCTTTATTCGTTGTTTCACTCCCGTTTGATCATTCGTGGTTACTGAGTTTTTAGAATAAAAGTTTGAAAACGGGATAGCTGTTTTAAAAATCGTAGATGCTTTAGGTTCTTCTGTTTCCCATTCCCAAAAAATCGATTGTTTGTTCCTTTTATTTATTTCCTTGCCTTTTTCAGCAGCAACCTGCTTATTGTTGGCCCTCATTCTACGAGCATATTCAGTGTGATATTTTGTCTTCTTTGCCCAATTACGTTTTCTTTGCTTTTCCCTCTTTTTGGAGCAGGATTTACAAAACTTTTGTGTTGGAGATTTTCTAGTAATTAAGCTGCTGCACATGTGACACTGTATTTGTTTTTCACTCAATCACATCCATCTCCTTAATCTGAATTTCAGTACGAGGAGTTTCACTATAATACTTGCTAATAGAACAATCGATGATTTGAGAATCGTCTTTCCAAATTACGCCTGTTAATGCATCCTCGATCAGTTTCAAATAATTTGATACATCTGGCTTGCTTATTGGCCTTAGCTGGCCGGCTTCGGCTGCGGCTTTCTTCTTTTTGCTAAAGCTCTTCAAAATAGGTTTGTACACCTTAACCTCAAGGGAAATCGGCCCCTCAATCAATTGTTCCGGCCGATGCTTCGATGCAGCCAATTTCAAATAATGCTTGAAATCTCGTGATTTCTTGGGATCATACATCCGAACGCGGCCATTCACCGTCGTCGCCCTTGGCCGTCCCTGTGCCACGGGCTCGCCATACACAATGAGCTTAATCATTCCTCATCCAACCTTTGCACATGAAACGGATTCATGTATTGTTCTTGCAACTGACACCGTTTCTTGTTTTTGTACGGGTGTTCGAAATCAATTTTTCTGATGCAATAGGTCTGTGTGATCGTCGTCCGTCTTTCCACATTCGATACGTGTATGCGGCATGCTGTCCCCGTAAAGTGCTTGCATGCTGGGCATAAATCCGGGTTGTACCGTACCGGCATGTTCTCGTACTCTACAATTCTTGTTTGTTTCATTCGGTTCCCCCCAATGCTCGCTCTAGCATCACTTGCACTTGTGTCCGCGTTCCGGCGCCGCCCTGCTTCATTCTGTTCAGCGCTTCTCGGATCGCCTGCTCTAGCTCTTGCACACGCTCCTCCAGCTCCTGCACACGCGCGCACTCCCAGCACCTGATTCTGCCGTGATAGCATACATCCACTTTCCTCACCTCGCTAGGCGCTTTATTTTGCCCTGTACGGCGTTTTTCTCGTTCTGGGATACTTTCCTATTACCCTCGCAAGAAAAACGCCGTACGGGCTAAAATTTGAAGATTTCGAGCGTGTTAGTTTTTTAGACTCTGCAAAAGCTTCAATTGCTTTTCATGCTTCGCCCGCTTCTTGCTGTGCTTCGTGTACTGTATCAGCTTTTCCGTGCGCGCAATATGCCAATCTAGCGATGCTTGCCATACCCATTCGGACGCTCTCGCTAATATCGCGTGTAGCGAGTCTGCTGTTGGTTCAAACATCTTCTTGCCTCCTTAATCTTTTAGTTTTTGCATTGCAAGCACATGACGCAACGTGTAGTAGTCCAAATCGTAAACGGATTGCCCTTGATGTTCGGTGATCCCCATCTCGATCAGTTGCCGAATCATCATTTGGCGTTTAAGCTCTTTCGTGAGTTGAACCTTTTCATAGAGGATGCCCATCGCGATCACCTCCCTCCCAAACAATATCCTGTGTGATCCCCAATCGCTCACAAGCTTCCGCCAGGCGTTTGCGCCACTCTCGCATCTTTATCTCCTCTTCCTGTCGCACCTTCTCCGCATCCTCGCAGCCGCACGAGGTGACCAGCCAGGCTCCACTCATCACCCTTGTGTATAGCCGTCCCGTTCCATCGCACTTCACGCACATTGTTTACGCCCCCTTTAGTCTGAAATCTTCACCCTCGACCTCGAGGAGATATGGACCGCATTGCCCGAGCAGCCGACTGGCAGCTGCATAGCCGATTTTTTCGCTTAGCGTTCCGCGGTCTTCGTTAGAGTTAAACACGATTGGTTTTTGCTTTCTGTATCGCTCGTTGATAATCTGATAATAGAGTGCCTCTTTTGCCTCGCTCCATTTGGCTTTTCCGATATCATCCCACACCAGCACATCCGCATGGATCGCGCTGTATAGAAGCCGGTTCAACGTCTCGCCTTCGTCGTTCATCGTCTTGGCCTGGATCAGCTCGTCCATGAATGCGACATCTGAAACGACGAGTACATTGAATCCGTCCTTAATGAGCCGTTTAGCCAGGGCGATTTGCAAATGGGTCTTCCCCACACCGAAATTGTTGTGCTGTTGCTTCATCTCTGCTCGTTGGCCGGCCGGCAGTTCTCGAAGGCGTTGTTCCCCTAGTACTGCGATGAACCCAAAATTTTTGTCAGACAGTTTTTTCGTTCCGTTCTCCGCACCAAATTCTTGCAGGTAATTGACTGTCATGTCATACATATCCTGTTGATATGGTGCTGATCGTCTGAAGTTTTCGAAATTCGCGTGCACGAATTCGTCCGGAATGAGCGCTTGCTTGAATCGGCGTCTCCAGGCTTTTCGTTCTCTGCATTCACAAGGCCGAGCGAATTCATAGCCGCGCTCATCCCGATAGAAGATGAACTCCGCATCTTTACACTTGTGACACTCGTAGTCACCCCTTCCATCCCCAAGCTCGTCGGGCTGCTTCGGCTTCTCGGAGGATTTGCTCATATGTCTTTCCGCCTTCTGCTGAAGGTCGGCTAATACCTCGGCGATGTTTGTAAACCTCACGATTGTTCACCTCTTCTCGCTTTCTATGAAACTCCCGTTCGTAGGCTTCTATATCTTCGATCGTGCGCAGATTGTTTTGTACCCACTCGCGAAGTATCCCCTCTGCGTAATTCCATTTCTTCTGTTGTTTAAGTGCTCGTTTCATAGCCTCGATGACAATCTCGTCTCCAACGTCATCTATCCATTGATCGATGCACTCTGATACAAAAGGACTTTCTACACCAAAGTTTTCTTGATAGAAGCGATGAGCGTTTACTACTACTACCTTTAAGTTTTCTTTATTACTTAGTAAGTCATTATTTAGTTCTTTATTATTTAGTAGTTGCGGATTTTCCATCGATGGTTTTTCCATCGATGGTTTTTCCATCGATGGTTTTTCCGTATATGGTTCCTCGTAAACAATGGTTTCCCATTCGAATTTTCCTTGTTCATTTTTCCGGCGTTCACGCCTCATATATCCATATTGCTTCAGTTCCTTAATAGCTGATTTCAAAGCGTCTTTACCGTCTTTGGCATGCTTCTCTAGTTCATCGTCATAAAACTTCCAATCGTCCGGCATGGAAAGCATATAAGCATGGAGCCCTTTTGCTTTCCAACTAAGACGCGGATCGTGCAAGGCGGTTTTATTCATCACGACGTAGTTGTTATTTTTTTGAACTCTGATTACGCCCATGCTGTCACCCTTTCCTAACACAAATCGCAAACCCGTCTTTCACGCTTTTTACCGTATATTCCGGATATCTCCGCATATACTCTCGTACAAGCTGTTTGAAATGCTCCTCGTCTTTGGCCTCCTCCCAAATCCATCTTGGGAGGAGGACTTTATATGTGGGTGGATTATTCAGCATCGAAGACGATCTCCTCTTGTTGCGGTTCCTCTGTCTGCGGCTGCGGATCGATCACCTCGTATGCCTCGGCTTCGATGTAGTCAACCGATTCCGGATCAGCTGTGATGTCCTTTTTTACTGTCTCGTCTTGCATAACAGCTTGCTGGATCTCAATCGAAATCGGCAGGTACTTCCACATATGACGGATGACCGTCTTTTTGGCCATTTCCTCGTAGTCCGTTACCCATGGGCCGTTATTGGCGGCTCTAGAGCGCTTGCGACGTTTCTCGATCTCCTCTTTTGACATGAATTCGAACTGATAGCCGCCGTCTTTAAAATGTGCAACCGCATAGGCACCAATGAAATCGCCGCGGTTTGTCATTGCCGGTTTATGAACGAGCTTCGGATGTAAGCCGTACTCATATTCGAACGTGTCATTTGCGTAGACTGCATGAGCGTAGATGCTTTCGATGTTTCCACTGCGTCGTGCCAAGTCGATCATGCCTTTATAGCCGATGATGAATTGCACATCGGATTGTCCAGTCTTCCCGTTCTTGAACGGCACTAAATAGCAATGTCCGATGAGCCCCGGCTCTAGTCCAAGCTGTGCTGCTTGCATAACCGCGCCAAGCAGAGAGGGAACCGAGCATTCCAACAGTTTCGGGTTGGTCCGGATTGTTGTCAGCGCGATGCGCGCCATCCGATCAGCATCCATGTGCTTTGGAAGAGCTTTTTCAATTTCAGGTCCCATTTTTTTGAGATACGCTGCAATCGTTTGTGCTGGAGAAGGAGGCGCTGCCTCCGTGTTTTTCGCTTTGTTTGCGAGTTGATTTTTTAGCGTTTGATTTGTTGCCATGTCTATGACCTCCCTATTTCTTTTGAATTACCTACTTAATGGAGAATCGCCGCGATATCGATTCCTTGGCGACCTCTTGATATATTTCTGGATACTTCGCTTTGAGCAGTTTCACATCAACGCGATGACTCACAATGTTTTTCCACGTCACCACGCGATCACCGGCAAATGCTCTTTCATAATCACCGAGCATAGCCTTGAGCTGATTTTCAGCTTCCTTACGACGTTCAGCTGCTTCAGCTTCCTCCTGTTTGGCTTGCTCATATTTCGCAATCAAGTCGGAAGCGTCGGGAGGAAGCTCAATTTCCTCATCGAATTTGGCTGTAGGATAGAGGGCTTTCAACAACTCACTTGAAGCATCGGAACCATCGAACATCGGTGGATTTTTCTTGAGAACGTGATTGTTCCAAAAGTTCAATTCAATCTCGATGAGATATTGGATAATCTCCTCATCACGCTCAATTTTCTTGTAGATGAACTTGTTGCCGCCGATCAGAACCGCAACCCACCATGAATCGAAGCCCGTGATAGCCATATAATGCTGGCATTGAATGAGATATTGCGCCGGAACCTCGTCATTTTTCCATTCGTCTTTGAGATGTTCACTAGCTGTTTTGCACTCAAGCCCCTCTTTCCGGCCGACAATGAGGCGATCGACGTTCGCAATCATGAACGGATATTCAGGATGTCGCAAGATCGCGTTCCGACGACGGACTTTCAGGCCTGTTCGCCGGCTGAATTCCTGTGCGACGATATCCTCCAGGATCGTCCCCCAGTAGGCCGCTTCACTGTTCACGTTCTCCTCGGGGGCCTGTCCGATTTTTTCGAGATACACAGCCACAGGAGATTTCCATTTGTTCAACCCTGCGATCGCCGCGGCGTCACTCCCGCCGATCCCCTTCCGGCGAGCCTGCAGCCACTCCTCATGGCTCATTTCGTTCGTGTTGGCCAAGATGACAGCTTCCAAGTTTCCCACCCCCATTTGATTTTTGGCGGCGATTCCTGTACTATGTAAGTACAGGGTCATAGGGGAATCACCGTTGGCGCCTCGCTCCCTCCAGCGGGGCGTTTTTCACGCCTGTTTTGGCCAGCCGAACTTGCAGCAATATTCATATGCGCACCACTCATCTTGATGGATCATCAAACCGTCAATAAATTCAATAATATTGTCACCTTCATAAATTTCCCCGCCACACCCCTCGCAATAGCCGATCACATGCGGCTCTCCCTGCCGAATCGGATGCCGGTCGGAAATGATCGGGTTCTCGATCATGCT
Source organism: Geobacillus sp. LEMMY01 (assembly GCF_002042905.1). Taxonomy (NCBI): domain Bacteria; kingdom Bacillati; phylum Bacillota; class Bacilli; order Caryophanales; family Anoxybacillaceae; genus Geobacillus; species Geobacillus sp. LEMMY01. The sequence goes on along the minus strand of NZ_MVKA01000001.1, from coordinate 259,750 downwards.
GGTTCACCTCCTTCAGTGTTTCAAGTCGCTTCCGGATCGCCTGTATGCTCCGCCCAGTGCGGGCGGAAAGGGTTTCGATCGGTTGGATACCATAGTGATTGAGAAGGTAAAAGTCTTCATCCTCTGTCCATCTGCCGGTTTTACCTCTCAGATCAGCTTCCCTGTCTTCTCCCCACAACGGTCGGCTAAGCTCTTGCATACGCTTCCCGTATGGACACTGCCGGCAAGGCGACATACGGAAGTTCGGCATTGAAAAGTACTTGCACTGTCGACAATGCGTATCAAGGATTTTTGCTATTTTTAGTCGGATGCGCTGCTTCTCCGTTTTTGTCATTTTCGTCACCTCCTTTCCTAGTGCGCATCGGCAAAGGCGAGAACGCTGATGACCGGGGGATGGAGTCAGTGCAACGTTCCCACCCTTGACGACAGGCACTAGGCCTGTCCTTGTGTTGGGAAATGGAAATGTGCTATATTGTGATTGGGCTGGTTTTTCTTTTGTGTTGCAACGCCGCTTTGAGGCATTTGCGGCGGATTGCAACTTTTTGTTTTTCCCGTTTCAGCACGGCCACTTCATGCCAATTCCGACGCCGGCTATGAATCTCAATTTCTTGCGCCAAGCAGGCTTCCCAGCTCAAGAGATTCATATATTCATCCCAAGAGGGGCTTAAATAATTCGGTGTATACGCCATCACTCATTCCCCTTTCTGAATAATCGTTGTAATATTGATTCCGCGTTCTTGTAGCGTTGCGATCAGTTCAGCTAGCTGGTCGTGTTCTCTCTTCCGCCGCAGGAGCTCGTCCAACTCACGACGACAGCGTTGGTATTCTTCGATCCAGCGATCGGCAGCGTCTACATCGCCTTGCTGTAGCTCCATATAGGCTCTCGATACGTAGAATTTGCAGTGTTCAAGCAGGATGGCGCCATGTTCTAAGTCGCCTGGGAGGAGGTTCATTGTGCTCCCCCTTCCTTCACATACGCCACGATGTCATCAATCATCGTTTGCGCCTGTTTATCGCCGCTTGTCTCGACGACATGTCTCAAATACTCCAATTCCTCAAGGATCGCGAGTCTTTTCTGATCGACGCCATATTCCCGCAGAAACACCCCTTCGTTAGTTGCGAACATTTCAATTGGCGTCCCTGTTTCCCAACCGCGAATGCGTCGAACTTCCATTGGAATGACGATTCTTCCTAAATGGTCAAGTTTACGAACGATTCCAAGTGGTTTCATCGTGTAACAACCCCCATTTCTGCTTGGATGATCTCTTTAACACGACGTTGCCATTTCAGTTGATACACCATTTTCCCGCTTTCCAACTGAATCGGCTCGGAACTGCTGTATTTTTTGCCTTCAGCCGTTGGCACCCACTCACCGCCCACTCTCCACTGCAAGCCCGCCCGTTGCAACAGCTTGTTGACCTCTTTTCCGGAGATAGCCGGTTCAAACATCTTGCCGATCTGCGTTGGTGTGACCAGTTGCATTTCAAAATCATCAGTCAGGCGTTTTTCAATTTTGTTTTCCAGTTGCTCAATGCGGCTGTTTTGACGAGCGTTATCTTCTTCAAGAGCTTTGATTTTTCGTTCTTGCTCCACCATTTGCTGCGCATATAGGAGCAACATTTCCGCCTGGGTTTTTGGTTGTAACACCTGCTTTTGTTTTTGCAATGCCTCTTTCATGCGGTTGAATTCATTTATATATCGAACCTTCACCAGCATGGCCCGTTGCGTTGTATAGCCCATGGTCACAAGCATGAAAGCATCGAAGTTTAGAAGAAACTTCGTATAAATCTGACCGTTTGTCGCCTTGTATTCGCACCGCTCAAATTTGAGCGATGAAAAATCAATCCCTAATTCACGCGCTTCTTCTGATGTTTTTAAGACATCGATGTTGTTAATTGTGTTTTCGATGTCACGTTTAACGTTTTTATGTTCTTTGCCGAACATTTCCGCGACTGTAAGGCTATCAGTGAGAACTTGGTCATTTTGAATAAAAACTAAATCTCCCATGATTTCACCTCGCCGTATTATTTTGTTTTCGAGTGAATTTCGTGTGAAAGCTTGTCCACTTTTCCGCCAAAAGGAACGCCCTCACAGGGCAGCCGGATCATATTCCCGGTCGATGCGTTCGTGCAGTTCCCGTTTGAAGCGCAAGACTTCCTCGTGCATGCTCCGGTCGCGGTTCTTCATGGCCTCTGCAACCGTTCGGGTGTAGAAAGCGATAGCGGCTTCAAGTGAATTGAAATCATGCGCGCTTGGTAGTTTTGGCATTTGTGTTCACCTCCTTCCTCTGTTCTGAAAGGTGACGGATGAGACCTGGAATTAAATGTTTAATGACTGCACGAGCGAGCTTCTCGCTCGGCACTTCGATCGTTTTTGCCATTAGATCGCCCCCATTTTTTTGTTACAGTGTATGCGGAACGGATTGTCCGTCATTTCGTGTCTGTTGTGTCTTTTTACGACACTTTTTCAGGAAAAAAAACTGAAATATCAACATTGTACAGCTTGGCTAATCGGTACAATTCATCGGCATACCAACGACTTTTCCCGTTTTCACGCCTTTTATATTGAGTCAAAGACATATTCAGGTAATCGGCGACCTCTTTTTGGGTCAAACCACTGTTTACCCTCAACGCCTTTGGGGATAGGTGCAATTTCACAGTATCACCTCCAATTTTTTCTTGTGTCTTTATATGACACTTTCATCATATCATCCTTTAAACACCAAGTCAACACAAAAAAGACACTTTTTTTAAAAAAAATATTTTCAAAGTGTCGTATAACGTCTATAATAAATGCGGAAAGGAGGTGAAGAAAATGAATGATTTTTACAAAAAAGTCGGACAAAACATTGAAAAGTACAGAAAAATGAAGGGGTTGAGCGCCGAAGAATTAGGAAACAGAGTGGGACTCACTAAAAAGACGATCAGGCGTTATGAGACAGGAGAAATACGCATCATTAATGACAGGGTCTTGGCGATCGCCGACGCCTTGGATGTTGATCCGGCCGATTTATATGAAGGGACAGACGTCGTCGAGTTTACCGATGAAGTTGAAAAACTTCCAATTGTTGGGGCAGTTAGTTGTGGGAATGGCACAATCGCATACGAAGCAATTGAAGGATATGAAGAAGTTCCGAAAAGCTGGGTCAGAGGCGGAAAGTACTTCTTCCTGCGCGCGAAAGGAGACAGCATGATTAATGCTCATATCACAGACGGATCACTACTCCTCATCCGCCGCCAGGACGATGTAGAAAACGGAGACATCGCCGCCGTATTGATCGACGACGATGCGGTGCTAAAACGGGTGTATAAGTCGGGTGACACTATTATTCTACAAAGCGAAAACCCGGCGTACAAGCCTATCATCCTGCATAAAAACGATATGAAAAACGTTAGGATTATAGGCAAACTCAAGAAAGTGGTCCTAAATTTCTAGCGCTAGGAATTTAGAGGGCGGGCGACGACTCGCCCGTTTTTTACGAAATACGAAGGAGAGGGGAAGTAATGAAAGCGGCTCTTTACGTCCGCGTCAGTACAGATGAACAAGCAAGGGAAGGGTATAGCATCGAATCACAAAAAGATTCTATTATTCACTTCGTTAAGTCGCAAGGATGGGAAGTTTATCATCTTTACATTGATGACGGATACAGCGCAAAAGATTTGGATCGTCCAGCTATGCAACAATTGATTCGAGATGCAGAAGAAAGAAAATTTAATGTCGTGGTGTTTTACAAATTGGATCGGCTTGTACGGTCTGTCGGTGACTTGGATAAGCTCCTCAAACTTTTTGATAAACATAACATCAGCATTCGCTCCGTGACAGAGCCGTTTGATACCACAACTGCAGTAGGAAGATTTTTGATAACCCTTGTCGCCGCATTGGCTCAGTGGGAGCGTGAAACAATTTCCGAGCGCGTAGTGGTCAACATGACTAAAAAAGCTATGTCTGGAGAGAGGAATGGCGGGCGTGCCCCCTTTGGATACGACATGAAAGACGGTGAGTTGGTCATTAATGAAGAAGAAGCTCGTTTAGTACGTGAAATATTTCGCGTGTATATTGATGGAAAAGGCATTCGTCAGATTGTTCTATACTTGCAACAATTCGGTGTAGACAAAGATATTCGCACAGTGTCACGAATGCTTGAAAATCCGGTTTATTGTGGAAAACTTCGTTGGGGAAAAAATTCAAAGATGCATGAAATCATTTCTGACGGCCCTCATCCGGCTATTATCGATGTGGAAACTTTTGAGAAAGTACAACAGCTGCGCAAGCAACGATCCCAAGAAGGAAAAAGGGCCACGTCTCCATACCCCTTTAGCGGCGTTTTGCGTTGTGCACGTTGCGGATCGGCACTGTCCGGGTACTACAAGAAAGAACGCGGGACAAAACATTATATTTGCATCACTAAAAAGAATAAGGGTACATGCAATCTCCCGATGTTCACAGAACAGGCCCTGACCAAGGTATTCCTTGAAATGTTGTCGCCTAAAGACCCGGAAGAATTTATAAAATTAATCCAAAACGCAGAAATTAAAACAGAAAACGAAGATCATACTGCGCTAATCGCAGAGCTTGAAAAAGAACTGTCCGCGATCAAAAAACGGAAAAAGAACTGGCTACTGGCGTTAGGAAATGGTGTCATCTCACCGGAAGACTATAGAGAGATGACGGCCGAAGACGCAAAGCGAGAAATGTTCATAAGAGAACAGCTTGAACAACTAAATAAAAAATCGGTTTCGATCGATTTAGAGTCTGTTCTTAACATAGCACAAAATATTCCGGTGTTATGGGAGACAGCGAATGACTATGAGAAGAAAAGTTTTGTCAACGAATTGTTTGAAACCATCGTCGTCGACGTCCCGCGCGATTATTACCGCGCGCGAGGAAAAACGCCGTCTGTCGTAATTAAAGAGGTGCGCTTGCGATAAAGATTCTTTTGTAGGCGCTAGCCACTCCCAACGCCGGCAGACCGACGCGGACCGCTGCCGGCAACAGAACCGCCCCCATGAGGGCAACGGACGGGGACGGCCAGAAAAACCAAGAAATGACCATCATCAAAATCCCGATCGTCCAATACGCCCAAGCCGGCGTACGGATGAAGCGGACAAACGGCGAAACCATGACATCATTGATGCCGGTGGCCGACAACACTTTGCTCATCGCCACAATAATAGAGATGACTAAAATCGTCGGCAATAGCTCCGTAATGGCGTAAATAAAGCTGTTAAACACCCCGCTGACCGCCGCGTTCAACGAATGGGTGGCGACCGCCGCCAATAAAAAGATGCCGGCAATGCAAATGAGCGATGTATCTTTGCGGGCGACCATAAACCCAATAATGAGCACAATAAACAGCAAGTAAATCCAGTGCAGCGCCACAAGCTCTACACCCATGAACCATTCCCCTTTCTTCCCGACTTCGAGCCCGACCCTGTGGACATGCGCCCAGGCCGGTGTACTACAGCATATGAAGCGGGAAAAAAGGTGTGAAAGCCACAGCAGTCCGTCGAGAACGAAAAACGCCGGCGCCAGCGCAAACAGCGCTAGCGTCCGGCCTTCTGCCCACGCCGCAGGCGCACGTACCGCCCTGCCGTCCAAAGCCCCCATATGTTTCCGCCAAGCCAAGTGGCGAGCCAAAGAAGACGCGGGGAAACAGCCAACAGTACGAGATGAAATATCGTATTTTGCCCAATCAGCAGAATGGAAAGCAACCGAACCGCCGCAGCACCCGGTTGCGCCTGCGGCAACGGGTACAGCCGCGGCCATAGCGAGTAGCGATGATGGGAAGGCAGCGCGGCCAGTTGAACAGCGGTCGCGTAAAGAAACAAAAATGCGATGGCCGCCCGCCCGTATTCGTGATCGATCACAGCCAGCATGACGCTTCCAATGGCGGTGAGGCGTACATACAGACCAGCATACCCGCCGGCGCGCAAAAACGTGCGGGCATACAAATGAAAAAACACATGCCGCTCGTCGTACGGTATCAAAGCGAGCAGCGGATCAAGCCAGCGCCGCCGCTTCGCCGCCTCCCGCCATTCCGGAACGTCGGTAAACAAGTTGGCCAGCCGGTAAAACGCCGTTGCCGCTCGCTGTTCTTCGGCGATGATCCGTTCCCATTTCCACGTTTTCCCTCTCACCAACCGTGACAAATAGATGGAAAGAGCGGCCATCAGCCCGACGACAACGACAAACAACGGCCATGGCGCCGCCGCCAGCGCCAAATAAACGAACACCGCCGCTAAGCTGAAGCGGGCGAATGCGCCAAAGCGGTGAAAAGACGGCTCAGCGATATAGCTTCCTTTCCAAGCGGCCCATAAGCTCCATCCTTTGAAACAAAAAAGGCCGAGCAAAAAAAGCGGCCACGGCACCGGGGAAAAGCGAGCATGCAATGGACCCGCCAACAGCAAAAGCAAAGAAAGGCCGTACGCCTGCCATAACCATGAGAACAAAAACGCCCGCTGAATATACGGCCCCAGCCGTTCTTCCGCCGGCAATAAAAACACCGTATCCGCCTCGCGGAACAAGGTGCGCACCGACCCGGCGGCCGCCGCCCAGCCGAACACGACCGCCGCAATAGCCGGATACGGAAACGAGTCAGGAAGCGCCGCCGCCCAGCGCTCGTACATCACCGCTATGCCGCCAAGCACGATGATCAAACCGACGAGCAAATGGTCGTTGAACATATAGCGCAAGTAGCGGATCCGTTTTCGCCATTCCGCTTGGAAACGCTGCTTCCAAAGACGGCGGGCGTCAATCATAGCTCATCGTCCTTTGTCAATTCGATGTACAGCTCATCAAGCGACGCCCCCCGCAGCCCGAACTGGCGGCGAATGTCATCAAGCGTCCCTTTGGCTTTGACGCGGCCTTTGTGCAAAATAACGAATGAGTCGCAATACCGCTCTGCCGTCGCTAAAATGTGCGTCGACAGCAAAATGCCCGCTCCCTTCGCTTTCTGTTCGTTCATTCGCTCAAGCAGGGCGTGAATGGCAAGCGGATCGAGGCCGAGAAACGGCTCATCGATGATATAAAGCGGCGGTTCAAGCAAAAAGGCGCATACAATCATGACTTTTTGCTTCATTCCTTTTGAAAAGTGAGCCGGAAACGAGGAAAGCCGCCGCTCCAATCGAAACTCGCGAAGCAGCGGCGGAAGGCGGCGTTCATACTCCGCTTCTCTCAGCCCGTACGCCATCGCCGCTAGACGCAAATGTTCCTCAAGCGTCAATTCTTCATACAACACCGGCGTTTCCGGGATAAAAGCAAACTGCCTCCGATACGTTTCCGGCCCGTCCGCAAGCCGATGGCCGCTGATGGAAATCGCACCGCGGCGCGGTTCCATCAAACCGATAATATGTTTGATCGTCGTGCTTTTGCCGGCTCCATTTAAGCCGATCAAGGCGACCATTTCACCGCGGTCGACCGCAAACGTCACGTCTTCAAGCACGTTTTGCGCCGTATAGCCTCCGGATAGATCCTTCACCTGCAAAAGTGTCATCGTCCGCCCCCTTTCCGTTCTGGCGTTTATCCCCATTGTACCAAACCATAGCCTCGCTTACCAAAAAAAGATCACACCGTTCTTTTGCATAAACTCACTCAAGCCGGGCATGATAAATAGCGAAGAGGGGATGAGGAATCAAAAAGTTGATGAACGATCCATCCGAAATGGGGTGTTCGTCAAAGACGCCGTTGTGAGCTGCAAAACGTTGTAAACGTTCCTAGGGAGCGACCATCGCATTCGTTGCTGGGAAGCAACGAGCCTGTCCAAAGGGGATGGTCACGTTGAACAAAGGAAGCGCTCACGCCGAACCAACTTTTGCCGCAAATGGGGTGTTCATCAAACGCACATTTGCTTGAATCATCCTCTCCCCTTTTCACCAACCGGGATGTAGCCTGCGTTGCGGGATTACATCCCGGTTTTTTTATGGTAAAATGAAGAAAACAGGAAGGAAAGGGTGACCACAGTGAGCAATTGCATTTTTTGCAAAATCATTAACGGCGAATTGCCCGCGGCGAAAGTGTACGAAGACGACCATGTGCTCGCGTTTTTGGACATCAGCCAAGTGACAAAAGGGCACACGCTTGTCATCCCGAAAGTACATACGGAAAACATTTTCACCCTCACGCCGGAGGCGGCCGGCCAACTGTTTCGCGCAGTGCCGACGATCGCCAATGCGCTCAAGCAAGCATTTTCCCCGGTCGGGCTCAACCTATTGAACAACAATGGCGAGCAAGCGGGGCAGACGGTGTTCCATTACCATCTTCACCTCATTCCACGCTACGGCAAAGGGGATGGGTTTGGCGCGGTCTGGAAGTCGCATGCAAGCGACTATACACCCGCTGACTTGCAGGCGATCGCGGCCGCCATTCGCGAACAGCTCGGCTGATCTCCCGTTGAACAGCAGAAAGTTCAAGCTCACAACAATAAACGGAAGCAGGGATGTCCCGCTTCCGTTTTTACTGTTTTCCTTGCTGCCCGATCACATCTTGCAAATCTTTGTCTTTGATCTCAACATCGGCGTCTTTCACCAGTTTGTCCACTTTTGACTGCATCGTCGCAGGATCAAGCTTGTTCCGTTTGACTTCAAACGCAATTTCGTCTTTCATTTCGTTGAACGATTTTTTCTTTTCTTTGTCCGTCACTTTAATGATATGGTAGCCGTAATCCGTTTTCACCGGATCGCTCACTTCGCCGACTTTCAGCTTATAGGCGGCGTCTTCAAACTCCTTGACCATTTTCCCCGGGCCAAACCAGCCTAAATCGCCGCCGTTGGACGCCGAGCCCGGATCTTGGGAGTATTCTTTGGCCAACTTGGCGAAATCCTCGCCTTTGTCGAGCTTCGCCTTTACTTCTTTTGCTGTTTTTTCATCTTTGACCAAAATATGGCTGGCGCGAATTTTCGGCTTGTAGTTGTCATAATACTCCTTCAGCTCTTTCTCCGTCACTTTTATGTCTTCAACGGCCGCTTTCGTCCGCAGCAAATCGAGCTTGACCATTTCGCGGATCACTTTTTCTCCGTTCTGCTGCACGGCCAAATCATATTGCGTTCCATACGCTTCCTTGATTCGTTCGATTTCTCGGTCAATCTCTTCATCGGTTACCTTGTATTTTTTGCTCAACACTTTTTCGTCGATCAAATCACGAAGGACGGATTTGCCGACGCGCTCTTTCATCTCATTGTAAAATTCGTCTTTCGTAATATTGCCGTTTTTCGTTTCCACAATCGCTTCCGAACCGTCGTTATTGCAGGCCGACAAAGCCATGAGCGAGACGACGGCAGCGGCCATCATCCATTTTTTCATTCGCTTCACAACTCCTACATCTTTTTTCGATTGAATGTTCCCACGCTTTCAAGCGGCGCAGATCGAATGGCGCCCAAGCGCGCCCAAGGAACAACATGCTCGCCTCTTCAGCCACGACAATAACTATACCATATTTCCAGCGAAAAAAAAACCTCTTTCCGCTTTAGTCATCCGCCCATAACATGCACGCTTGCCATACATATGATGAGGATGAAGCGCTCGACAGGCTTCTTCTTGCCGAAAGGGGGTGTTACGATGAGCGCACCTTACTCCGGAGGCTTTGCGTTGATTGTTGTGCTGTTTATTTTGTTAATCATTGTCGGCTGCGCCTGCGTCATCTACTAAACGAAAGAGGGTGCTCCCGCAAAAGGAGCACCCTTTTTTGCCGCCTTCCTTGAAACGAAGGGAGAGGCAACGACAATGGAACTCGCTCCATCAAAAGGAAAACATAACAATCCCCGCATCAACCGTCAGAGCAGGGAAAAGTCATGTAAACAACACTTCAAAGTAAGAAGAGATTAATAAAATCGTAATAAGGACATTGATCGTGCGAAAAACCGCCGGCTGATGCTCCTCCGGGATGTCGCGCTGCGCGCAGAGCAAGTGGGTGAACTGGTTCACCAAAAACAAGATCATGGCTGCCAGAGGGATGAAATAAAGCGTCAAAACTGTTCCCCTCCTCTTTGATCTTCGCCAAACGCCGCCCATGGCTCTAACTTTACATCGTTCATGGCTGGAAATCAATCATTTTTCTTTTTCCGGACACAAACCGATTTTTCTATTGGTGAATGCGCACAAATTCGGTAAAATATACGTAAAAACGGTCACATTTTCGTCACCAAAAGGAGCACGATATATGGAATCGTTGGAAAAGCGAGTGGCCAAGCTGGAATTTCACCAGTCTCTGCTGATGGAAATGATCGATGAAGCGAAAAAACCATTTTATTCCCTCATCATCCGCGCGGATTTGACCAAAGAAGAAGTCGACGCCTTCTTAGCGTTTTGCCAAGAGCTTGCCGACCAATACGAACAGCAAAAAGCGGAAGGGTTGACGATTTTCACTCCCCTGCTCGTGCAGTTTGCTGGGATGCTTCATCCGAACCTTCCGCTGGAACAGACAGTTGACGCTCTTTTGGCCCAACAAATGTTTGTCCCGCTGATGACCGAACTGAAAACGCTCATTCGCACCATCAGTTAGCCTGGCTGGCCAATTCTTTCTCGTGCTCTTCCGTTTTCGGCTTTCGTTTGACAAGTTTGCCGTCCTGCTCGATAAAATCTTCTTTAATGTTTTCAAACGCCCGCTCAAAAATTTCCATGAAATCATCGCCATAAATGTTGCGGACGATGCACATCATTTCTAAAATTTCTGGAAACTTTCCGTACAACTCGCGCAGCGGCAGCGCCCCATTGAAAACGGCATTTTTCGTCGGGTCATACGTCTCCATCAGCCTCATCAACACTTCTTCGCCTTTTTCCGTCAACTCAATGTACGTATTGCGCTTGTCATCCTGTTTTTTGGAAAACGAAAGCAACCCTTTTTCTTCCAATTTTTTTGAGAAGTTGAACGCCGTCGACACATGCATCACGCCGAACTTGGCGATTTCCGAAATTGAGGCTCCCTTGAAGTGGTAGGCGATCCATAAAATGTGATGTTCGTTAATGTTCAAGTCAAACGGCTTGATCCACCGCTGCCAATCTTTTTCAATCGATTTCCACAGCGCTTTGCTCAGCTGGGCAATCCGTTGGCTGAATAACATCGCCTCTTTGATGGAATAATGCTGTTCTGTCGTTTTCATCGTTCCACCCACTCTTCCCTCACCGTATTTTTTACTTCCTATTATATCAATAAAACAAAAAGGAATARAGACAAAAGTATTTATTTTTATGATTTTTTTTGCATATTCATAGTAGTAAACATAAGGCGCTTGGCGCATACAGGAGGAGAATGCCATGGTGTATATACAATGGCTGCTTATCGCTGTCGGATTCTTATTTTTCTGTCTTTTTATAAACGCATTTTTCGCCTTATGGAAAGCGCGGGCGTACCCGCCCAAAGCATTGTTGAAAGAACGGACTTTGCGCTATATTGGAATAGCGTCCATTTGCTTGCTCGTCGCTTGGCTTCTCAGCTATGTCTAATATACATCAGAAATAAATGGAATGCGAGGCATTTTTCCCCTTATCCTCTCCCTTTGATAGCAAAAAACCCGACCAGCAATGATCGGGTTTTTCGCCGTTTACACGTGCGCTGTAACGTTCATCCGTCGGAAAATCGACGATGCGATCGGATAGATGATGGCCATCGCCACTGCGTTCAACGCCGCTGTTGGCAGCACGATGGTGACAAACAGCGCCGAAAACGTCGCTCCGCCCGGCAACCCGACGAGCAAGAGCGCCGCAGTCAAAAACACCGCGCCGGAAATGACTGTGCCGACTGCCGCCAGCACTGAAGCCCCAATGACCGTTTGGCTGTATGTTTTTATCAAAGCCACTAGGGCAAACACAACAAGGGCGGTGATGACCTTATCGATCATATTCGGCAGCTGTCCGCCTGGGAATGTCGTCGTCATCGCTGAGATCAAGCCAGTGACGACGCCGACAAGACCGACCGCTTTGACGTTTGGAAAAAGCAAAATCGCCAAAAACATCATCGCCAGCATCATATCCGGCTTCATTCCGAAAAACAACCCCGGAATGACCGCGTGCAGCACGGCTCCGATTCCGACTAACAGCGCCATCGATACTAATGCTCTCACATTCATGCTCATCTCTCCTCATCTCTCCTCATCTATTCTCTTGCTCGAGAATTTTTCTATCATTATATCACTTTGCAGTGTAAAAGTGAAGAAGAAATTTTCAGGCAAAACGGCGGCGGAACTCGTTCATAAACGACGCGAGCGCTTCGCACGCCTCAAGCGGCACCGCGTTGTAAATCGACGCCCGGCAGCCGCCGACCGACCGGTGCCCGCCGAGCCCGACAAACCCGCGTTCTTTCGCCTCAGCGAGGAACGTTTTCGTCAACTCCTCATTTGGAAGCGTAAAGGTGACGTTCATGAGCGAACGGCTTCCCTTTTCGGCGTGCGGTTTGTAAAAGCCGCCGCTTTCATCAATCGCCTCATACAGCACGGCCGCCTTTTGCCGGTTGCGCTCTTCCATCGCCGCCACACCGCCTTGCTCTTCGACCCATTCGAGCACGAGCGACAGCATGTAAATCGCAAACGTCGGCGGCGTGTTGTAAAGCGAATTGCTCTTATGGTGCGTCCGGTAATCGAGCATCGTTGGCAGCCCGTCCGGAATGCGTTCAAGCAAATCGTTGCGGAGAATGACAACCGTGACTCCTGACGGGCCGAGATTTTTCTGCGCCCCGGCGTAAATGAGGGCAAATTGGCTGACATCGAACGGACGGCTTAAAATATCGCTCGACATATCCGCGACCAAGTCAACAGGCGTGTTTGGAAATTCATGCCATTGGGTGCCAAAAATCGTGTTGTTTGACGTAATATGGACGTAGGCGGCGTTTTTCGGCCATTGGACGCCATCAAGCGACGGAATGTATGTGTAGTTCGCTTCTTTGCTCGAAGCGACGACGGTTGTCAAACCGATTTTTTGCGCTTCTTTCAGCGCTTTTTCCGACCACGCTCCGGTCAGCACATAACAGCCGATCTTCCCTTCCGTGAGGAGATTCATCGGCACCATTGAAAACTGCAGACTCGCCCCGCCTTGCAAAAATAAAATGTCATATCCGTCCGGCACGTTTAGAAGCCGCTTGAGCCGCTCTTTCGCCGCATTATGGACGGCGTCGTATTCTTTGCTCCGGTGGCTTAGTTCCATGACCGACATGCCGGTGTTTTGGAAATTAAGCAGCTCTTTTTGCGCCCGCTCAAGCACCGGAAGCGGCAGCGCTGACGGGCCGGCGTTGAAGTTGTACGCGCGTTTCATCGTCATCCCTCACTTTGCCTCCTGGTAGTCCATTGATATTATTATCCTAACACGATTCGGAAAAAAAGAAAGGGAATTTTTCGAAAAAAGCGCTTTCAAATGAAATCTTCCAAAAAAGAAAGCCCCTGCTATTGCAAGGACTTCGCTTGTTTCCGCCGCTCGCGCTCCTGGCGGATGCGCTCCATGTAAATCTCCCCTTCTTTTTCAATGAACGCTTCGTCGATTTCCCGCTCGCGCGCCGCCGTTTTTACGGTCATATAGCCGCTGAAAATAATGCCGGCAACAACCAAATACACCCACCAAGGCAAACTGAGCATCGCCATTCCCCCTTGTATGCTTGTCTTGTCTTAGTACACTATACGCGCGAGCGGGCAGCCGTATGCATGAAGAAAGAGGCGGGAAAGCCGCCTCTTTCTTAGGGACAACGCTTATGCTTCGTTTCGCTTCTTCTTTGTTTTCTTCTTCGCTTTCTTCCACTGTCGGCGCAGCTCGTTCAACTCTTCTTTCGCCTGTTCATACTGAGCCGTCGGGACGATTTCAATGATCGGTTCGATCATGATCCATCCCTCCCTTGATCCGCCCCTACTCTTTACTACCCGCGTTTTTTGGCTTTGAAACAGACAAAAACGCCGGTTTGTAAAACGAGCGGTTGTCAAGGGCAAAGACGCGTTCGGTGAATTCACCTGGTTTCACTTTCTCAAGCGCGCGGTTGATCATCGTAATTTTCGCATCCAAATTATCAATGTAATGAAGCACCTCGGCTTCTTTGACAAGCGGCGGCTTCGGGCTGCCCCATTCCGCTTTGCCGTGATGCGCGAGCACAAGATGCTGCAAAATGACAACTTCTTCACCTTGAATGCCGAGCTGTTCCGCCGCCTTGCTGATCTCGCTCACCATGATCGAAATGTGTCCGAGCAAATTTCCTTCAAGCGTATACGCCGCCGATACCGGGCCGGATAATTCAATCACTTTGCCAAGGTCATGCAAAATGACGCCGGCATAAAGCAAATCTTTATTGAGCGACGGATAGAGATGGATGAGCGCCTTGGCGAGCTCGAGCATCGACACGACGTGGTACGCCAGTCCGGAGATGAATTCATGATGGTTTTTCGTCGCCGCTGGGTACTCAAAAAACGCCTTTTCGTATTTTTTCAACAAATAGCGGGTAATGCGCTGGATGTTTGGATTTTCCATAGCAAATATGTATTCCATGACTTTCGCCTTCATTTCCTCGCGGCCGAGCGGAGCCTTCTCCAAAAAGTCATCGATGCGCACGGCATCGCCCGGATGAGCGGGACGGATCGAACGGATGCGCAGCTGCAATTTGCCGCGGTAGTTATGGATGTCTCCCGCCACTTTGACGATGCACTCCGGCACATACCGCTCTTCGTCATCCGGCGAGACATCCCACAGTTTGGCTTCAATGTCGCCGCTTTTATCTTGCAAAATCAAAGTTAAGAACGGCTTGCCGTTGCTGGCGATGCCTTTCGTTGCTGATTTGATGAGCAAAAAGAGATCAACTTGCTCCCCAACCTCATAATGGATGATGCCTTTCGTCACTTCGTTCTCCTCCGTTTCTCTGTACGTACTTTCTAGTATATCATAACGGTTAGAGGGCAAAAAGAAAGCCTTGCCGAAACGGCAAGGAAACATTGACCCAAACGTCCCGTCACGCTGTTTATTTTTTTGTTAACTGAATGGCCCGTTTCATATCCTTGAAAATGTTCATTCGCCCATACATCAGCACGCCGCCTCGATACACTTTGGCGCCAAAATAGATCAGCAAGGCAATCGTCGCCGCTAAAAGCGCGAGGCTGAGCGCCACTTCCCACCCTGGCACGGAAACGAGGCCGATGCGCAAAAACATGAGCATCGGAGCGAAAAAGGGAACAAACGAGGCGCCGGTCACGAACGCCGACTCTGGCGCATTCAAGCCAAACATCGCGATCATAAACGCAGCGACAACCAACATCATGACCGGCGTAATCGCCGGCTGCACATCTTCGACCCGGCTGACGAGCGAACCGAGCACGGCAAATAGCACCGCATACAAGAGGTAACCGAGCAAGAAAAAAACGAGTGCGTACACAAATATCGATGCCGGCAGGTGGTCAAATCCGAGAAAGCGCCACACTTCCTGCCCGCTCGTTTTTAACGCGGCGAAAGCGACGGCGAAAAAAACGAAAAATTGCGTCAAGCTGACAAGAGCAACGCCGATGATTTTGCCAAACAGCTGTTGGACCGGGGAAACGCTCGACACTAAAATTTCCATCACGCGCGACGATTTTTCCGTCGCCACCTCCGTCGCGATCATTCCTCCATACATCAAAACAAACATATACATCGCGAAAAGAAGGACATAAACAAGAGCGCGCGCTTGGTTCAACTCCTCTTCCGTCTTCGCGTTTTTTTCCAATGCCACCTTTTGGAACGGAACCGGTTTGTAAAGCTCAGCCATTTGTTCATCCGTCAGGCCGAGCTTAGCGGCTGAAAGCGCTGTTTTCAGCTGGCTTAGCGCTCGTTCCAGTTCCTCAGGCGTCTGATTGTCCACAATCGTATTGGCATAATACACCGCTTCCGGCAATCCTTCCGCATCCATGGACAATACGAGCAATCCGTCCCATTTGCCTTCTTTGACTGCTTCTTTCGCTTCGTTTTCCATATCAGTAATTTTAGTCAACGCGATTTGGTCATGGCTTACCTGCTTCTCAAGCGGACCGTACAAAGATCCCGTGCGGTCAATGACCGCGACATGAGTCTTTTCATCACCGGTGAAAAACTCGATGATCGGCTGAATGTTGGCCACCCCGATGATCAACAGGCAAGTGATGGCGGTTGTCACAAGAAATGCTTTCGCCCTCAGCTTCGTTCCATACGTATGCCCCACCACAAGGAAAAACTTATTCATACGCCGCACCTACTTTTTCAATAAAGATATCATTCAGAGACGGTTCTTCCAAGGCAAACAGACGAACCGCGACTTTTCCTGCTATATGGCCGAGTATCGCTTGTGCCGTCTCCTCATTGGCGATTTGCAGCCGCACCCCTTCCGCCGTCCGCTTCCACTGCAAAACGCCAGGAAACCGCGCCAATTCTTCAAACGGCCCGTCCCCTTGAATGACAAGTATTTGTTTGCCAAACGAACGTTTCAGTTCACGCAGCGCTCCAGCCACCACCGCGCGGCCGCGGCGCAAAATGCAGACATGTTCGCACAGCTCTTCCACATGTTCCATCCGATGACTCGAGAAGACAATGGTCGTGCCGTTCCGTTTTAAATCAAGCACCGCTTCTTTCAACAGCTCAACGTTCACCGGATCAAGACCACTGAATGGCTCATCCAAGATTAATAGCTTCGGTCGATGAAGCACAGCAGCGATAAACTGGATTTTTTGCTGGTTGCCTTTCGACAGCTCCTCCACCCGCTTGTTGGCGTAATCGCGGATATGGAAGCGCTCGAGCCAGCGGTTGATTTCCGGGAGAATATCCATCTTTTTCATTCCGCGCAACCGCCCTAAATACAGAAGCTGCTCTTGCACTTTCAGCTTCGGGTACAACCCGCGCTCTTCCGGCAAATAGCCGATCAGATGGCTTTTCGAGTAATCAATCGGTTCGCCTTGCCAACGGATCACCCCTTCCGTTGGGAGCAGAAGGCCTAAAATCATGCGAAAAGTCGTCGTTTTTCCCGCCCCGTTCGCCCCAAGCAATCCGAACATCTCCCCTTCCGGAACCGTCAACGTCAAATGGTCGACGGCCGTCGCCTGACCAAACCGTTTCGTCACCTCAATGATCTCTAAACTCATCCACATTCCCCCAACGTAAACCAAATTTTCCACCCACATTATTAAAACGTGCAGTCTCAAAAAAAGTTTCAGACAGAAGCAGGAATTTGCCTATCAAACCTCTAATGAAAGAGAAATGAATGATGATTCAGCGAAAGGAGATGGTGACATGCCGATGTATACGTTGACCGCTTTTGAGCGCGATGGAGAAAAATTGCTCGATGAAACGTTTGAAGCGGCCAATGATGAAGAAGCGAAAAAAATCGGTGAACAAAAGCTGCGCGAGCGCGGCTGTTTGGACAAAACACACCGTTGCGTCAATGCCAGCGGCAAGCTCATTTTATTTCACCGCTAATCAAAACACCCCGGGGTTGTTCCCGGGGTGTTGTCATTTATCCAAATATTTCCTTTAACATATTGATTTTCTCTTCCGTATATTCGGCGAAATGCTCGTTGTACACTTTCGGCTCTTTTGGGTTCGCCTGGCGGGTGATTTTCCGCGTTTTCGGATCGACGAATTTGCTTGATGCCCCGCAGCCAAGGCCGATGATCGACTGCTGCTCTTCCATGATCATAATGTTGTATATGCTCTCTTGCCCTGGCAGCGCGTAGCCGACGTTTTCAAGGTTGCCGAGAATGTTTTTTTGTCGATACAAATAGTAAGGGACATAACCGTGTTCCTTTGTCCATTCTTGGGCCGCCTTCATCATCGCCTGCACTTCCTCGCGGCTGGCGACTTTGTACTTTTGTTTGTTCTTTGTCATTTCCGACGCCCGCTTAAACGACAGCGTATGGATGGTGAGCGATTCCGGCATGAGCCGCTCCGTCTCGGCGAGCGTATGCGTAAATTCCGAAAGCCCCTCGCCGGGCAGTCCGATGATTAAATCCATATTAATGTTGTTCATACCCATTTGCCTTGCTAAATGAAACTTGTTGATCGTCTCTTCGACCGTATGATGGCGCCCGATCGCTTTTAACGTCTCCTGAATGTAGGACTGCGGGTTGATGCTGATGCGGTCGATCCGCCACTTTTTCAACACTTCGAGCTTCTCCTGCGTAATCGTATCCGGACGCCCGGCTTCGACCGTGATTTCGCGGACGCGGTCGACATCTGGAAAGACGTCGTACATATGAGCGTACAGCCGGTCCATCTCGTCGGCCGTAATGCTCGTCGGCGTCCCGCCGCCGTAGTAAATCGTTGTGATGCGGATGCCGCGCTCGCGCAAAAAGCGGCCGACTGCCTCCATTTCGTAATGAAGGCCGGCCAAAAAGGCGTCGACCGACCCTTGGCGGCCGTTGATGGCGTACGCCGGAAATGTGCAATAGGCGCATTTCGTCGGGCAAAATGGAATGCCGATATAGATGCTCACTTCGTGGGCCAAATCGTATAAATCCGGAACGACCGTGAGCTGACGATCCACGATCGCTTGCATTAATTCGATTTTTTCTTTTGTCACTAAATAATCTTCAGCCAGCTTCCGGTGCGCCTCTTCTTTCGAAAGGCCTGAGCGCAAAAGCTGATGAAGCAGCTTGACCGGACGAACGCCAGTCAGCACGCCCCACGGCTGAATGAGGCCGGTAGAACGCTCAAGCAACGTCAAATAGACATGCAAAACGGCGTTTTTCAGCTGTTTTTCGTACGTTTTCCCGTCAGCGTCCGCCGGCGCGCTGCGTTCATGACTCGCTTCCTCGACGCGCCCGGACGTCTTGTCGAGAAGCGTCCCAGAAACAGCGATGCACCCGTTTTCCTTGACGGAAAACATAGCGGCCATATCGGCCTCGGGAAGCGGCGCCAACGACAGCTCCGGCGCTTCGAAGAACAGCTCGGTCATCACTTCGAGCGGGCGCTGAAACCGTTCCGGATGCGGCAGTCCTTGAATTTCGATCCGCACGTTCATCACCTTTTCTTTCAAACTTCTTTCAGTGTACTGAACTGCTGTTTCCTTCGTCAAGCGGAAGAATGCACCTTCGCCGCCGGCTTTATGGAAATGCTTCCCGCCCGGCCAACTAGATAAAAAAGCCGGGCATTCGCTCCGGCCTCATTTTTATGATTTTCGCGAAAACGGCAAGCGCCAGTTGTCTACTCACGGTTCGCTCCCCGCTCAGACTGCTTACTGTTTCGTTTTGAGTTTTTGCAAAAACTCGATCCGTTGCTGTTTGCGGAAATGTTCTTTCACCATGTAGGCAACGCCGAGCTGTTCGTTCGAACGCGTCACCCAGTCGGCCGCCCGCTTCACCTCAAGCGGTGCGTTCCCCATGGCGACGCCGAGCCCAGCCGCTTCAATCGCCGGCAAGTCGTCAAGGCCGTCACCGATCACCACCGTTTCTTTCAACGATACGCCGAGATGTTGAGCAAGCCGGCGCAACCCCGCGAGTTTAGACACCCCTTGCGGGACAATTTCCATTTTTCCGTTTGGCTGCATAATCATATCAATGGACGGAATCGATTTCGTCAATAAAGCGGCCGCTTCATCCCGCTCTTCGTCTGTGGCAAAATATACATCAATTTTCGGCACAGCGACCGGTTCGTCGATCAGCACATCGCCGAGTGAATCGACAAATTGGGTCGGATAGAAAAACGGGTCGCTTGAGGAGAGAACCGTCTGCACGACAAGGTTTTTCTTCACTTTCTTCCGATTGCCGAGCGAATACCGTTCATGCATGAGGCGGATGTTGCAGTTGAAGTTTTCCAAAATTTGCACGATATTAAACGTCCGCTCCTCGGGGATCACGGCGTCAAACAGCTTATCATCAAGCGTTCTGGCAATCATCGCTCCTTGGAATGCAATGAGCATCCCATCAAGCCGCAGCGCTTTCGCCACTTTTCGGGCGGAAAGCAAATTGCGGCTCGTGATGAACGTGACATAAACTCCTTTTTTCTTCACATAGTCGACCGCCTCTTTCGTTTCGCGCGGCAGGCGGCCGTTGTTTTTTAAAATCGTTCCGTCAATGTTGAGCGCCAACAGCTTATACACGGCTGTCTCCCCCTTTTGTCCGTCTCAACCTTTCTTTTCGCCGCCAGCAAGCTGGCGGCGGCTTTGCGTTCCTTATCATTTTCATGACTATGACGAAACGGACAAAAAAAGAACACCCGACCGGGTGTTTTTCCTATCTTCCTTCCATCAATGAACGGTGCAACTCCTCAAGCGGCTTCATGGCGATTTGCTGAACCTCGGCGATGGTCATGCTCATTTGCTGCTCGAGCGCCATCAGGCGGGCGAGTTTCTCGTTTTGCTGGGCGAGCGCCATCGTCTTTTGCGCCTGTTCGATTTCGTCAGGCAAAATGGCCGCCCCGCGCATCTGTTTTTCATGGAGCCGGAGCTGGATGTCGCGGACATTAGCGAACATCCGATAGGCGGTTTCATCGCGGCGGACATCTTCGTATGCCCGTTTCAGCTGCTGAAACGGCTCGCTCGCCCGAATCGCCTGCTCAAGCTGTCTAGCGAGCGCATGAAGGGTTTCAGACATAAAAAGAGCCTCCTATACGAATATCGTTCACGTTCTAACGTATGCACCATCTGGAGGCGATATGCCACAGCTTACAGCCATAAGCCAATGACGCCTTGAACGGCGCCGATCAGCCCGCCAAGCAAAGCGCCCAAATACGTAATCATCTTCAGCTCGCGGCGGGCAATCGATAAAATGATCTCTTCCAACCGTCGTAATGAAAACGACTCCACTTGGTCGCGGACAATATCCGCCAACCCAAGCTGCGCAACAATCGCCTCGATTTTGCCGCTTAGCAGGCGGCTGGCCGTTGCCGCCGCCTGCGGGATCAGGCGGTCAAACAATTGTTGTTCGTACGGAGCGATCAGCTCATCAAGCGGGCGATGCAGCCAGCCGCCGCTTTGCACCAAGCGGCGGACAGCCGACCGCACCGCGTCATCGATGCGCCGGCGGCCGATCATCTCTTCCACGGTTGCGAGCGGATAGTCCAACCATTTGTTCCACTCCGTCCAAAGGAGGCGGGCCAGTGCAGCCCTTGTGCCAGCATGGCGCAAAAATTTACCGAGCTCCGCCTGCACCTTATCGACGAAATTGACATTGCCAAGCAGCATCTGCAGCATATTTCCAACCATCCCGCGCTCTTGGAAAAAACGCTCGATCATACCGGAAACCTGTTGCTTTCCCTCCTCGCTGCGAAAGTAGTCAAGCGTCCGGTCGGCCAAATAACCTGCTAGACTTTCGACGCGTGCTTCCATCGTCTGCTTCAACTCCGCCGGCAATACATCGCGTATCGGCTGCAGACGCCACGTTTCGCTCCACCGTTCGTACGCTCGCTCAGCTTGCTCGGCCGCCATCGCTTCGAGCCGCTCGGCGGGAGAGCGAACGCCGAGGCGTTCAAGCAACTCAGCCGGCGTTTCTTTGCGCGCAAGCCACTTTCGAAGCCATTCCCGCCCCCACTCGGCCATCCCGGCCGTAAAGGACGGATCCATGAGTTTGCGCCGCAATCCTTCCGGCGTCACCAAATGCTCCACGACCGTTTTCCCGAGCTGTTCGGCCAGCTCCCGCCGCCGCTTTGGAATCAATCCCGGCGTAAACGGCAGCCGTTTTCCAAACACGTACATCGGCTCATATGGGCGAAACAGCATCACGATGGCGATAAAATTCGTCACCCCGCCAATGAGCGCCCCGACCGCCACCATAAACAGCAAATAAACGAACGTTTCCATCCTCTTCTCCTTCCGTCCCCGCCGCTGTCACCAAACGGCGTCCGTCATCATACGATGGCGATATAAACGTTTGCCTAATTGTTCATTATAGAGCTTGCCTGACGAATGCGCAAATGAGGGACTGCGATGAGCAAACAACGAACGATGGCCGTGCTGACGGAAATCAATGAAACAAGTGAACAAGCCGCCTTTGGCTCCATCCATCATTTTTGTGAGGAATTGGCGGCATATGCTAGAAAGTGTGGTCTCTTTTTTTACGTGTCCTCGCCGCCGCTTTATTTAGAGGGAGTCGGCTATCAGTGGACCGAAAGCGGATGGGGCAAGCGGGACGTTCCTCCAGCCGATGTCGTTTACAATCGCCTTCACTCGCGCAAGTTCGAACGCTCCCCTTTGTTTGCCGAGCTGCTCGCCCGGCTTGCCGAGGAAAACGGGGTGATATTCAACCATCGCTTTTTGCATAAATGGGAAGTGCACTGCCATTTTGAGCGGCACGAGTACTTGCACCCACACTTGCCGAAAACGGCGCTCTGGAGCGGTCAAAATACGCTTGAGGCATTCCTCGACGCTTTCCCATCCGTCTTTCTCAAGCCGATCTATGGCAGCCAAGGGCGAGGGATTTTCTGCCTCCAACATTTGGACGACGGAATTTGTCTTCGCCATTCCACTTCCGCTTCAACGGCCGTATATCGTTCGATGGACGCTTTAGCTTCCGCTTTGCGGCGACAAATCCGGACGCCGATGATCATTCAACAAGGACTTGAGCTTCGCACCCTCGACAGCCGCCCGGTCGATTTTCGCCTGCTTTGTCATCGCATCCGCCACAACGATTGGCGCGTCACTTCCGCCGTCGCCCGCGTAGCACCACCCGATCAGTTTGTCGCTAACCTTGCCCGCGGCGGAGAACTGATGGCGGTCAATGACGTCTTGCGGAAGTGGTATACGAGAGCTGACGCGTTCCAGCAAAAACAGCTTCTGAAAGAAATCGCACTGGAATCCGCCGCCGTTCTCGCCTCGGAAGCGGAAGGACTGTATGGAGAGTTTGGCGTCGATCTTGCCATTGACATCCATGGCCAGCCGTGGATCATCGAGGTGAATACGAAGCCGTCGAAACAGACGGATATGGCCGTTTCCTACCAATCGGTCCGCCCGTCGGCCAAGGCGATCGTCGACTATAGTTTGACATTGATGGAGGAAAAGGAGTGAACCGTTTTGCTTTCACTCGGTTTTGTCACCCTTGACGAACAGCAAGACCGCGCGTATTGCACCGAGGTGGCGAAACGCGCCAGACGCTACGGCATTTCTGTCTGCCGCTTTTCGCCGCTTGGCATCGATCCGCAGACGGAAAACGTCCGCGGCTTTCTCTTTCAAGCGGAAACGAACGAATGGACAAACGCCGTCTTTGCCATTCCGCCGTTTTTATATGACCGCTGCTTTTACGGCAATGATGAGCGGTCCAAAAAAGCGAAACCGATTATGAACTGGTTGAAGCAGCGACCTGACCTCACGTTTTTAGGCTATGGCCTACCGGGCAAATGGGACGTATATGAAGCGCTCTCCTCCCACCCGCTCTTGTCCGCATACGTGCCGCCGACTGTCCGTCTTGAGCGCGCCGATGATGTGCTTGCGCTTCTCCGCCGCGAACAAGCCGCCATCGCCAAGCCGGTGCACGGCTCCGGCGGACGCGGCATTTGCATCTTTCAAAAGAAAGGGAAGGCGCTGTCCGTCCAAGACAGTCACGGTCAAGAACAGGCCGTCATTGCCCGCCGAAGCGAGCTGGAACAGCTCCTCTCCTCCTTGAGCCGCCGCGGCGAGTATGTCCTGCAGCCGTTGCTTCAGCTATCGACTCCGGAGGGCGAACCGTTTGACCTCCGCATTCTTTTGCAAAAGGATGAAAACGGACACTGGGTGGAGCGGGTGCGAGCCGTGCGAGTCGGCCGACCGGGGGCATGGGTGGCCAACGTCCGCGCCGGCGCGGACATTCGTCCGTTTTCCGAGTGGCTCGACCGCCTTTCCTCTTCAAAACGTCTCTTCGTGCTCGATGGCGTTGAGACGATCATCCGCACGCTGCCAGTTTATATAGATCGCATGTTCGGTCCTTTTTTTGAAATCGGCTTGGATCTTGGCGCGACCGACAACGGGGCGGTGTGGATTTTGGATGTCAATTCCAAGCCGGGGAGAAAAGTGGCACATCTTCTGCCCCCGGAGCAACAAAACGAACTGTACGAAGCGCCGCTTCGGTATTGCCTGTTTTTGGCCAGAGGGGTGAAAAGCCAATGACCTACACGTTGATCATTGACGAACAACAAACGAATACGGTGATCCTTCCCGCCACGCTCCAAGCATCTAGGCAAACATCAGCCGCGTTCGGCAGCCTTGTCACCCCATGCCGGGTCATTTCTTCCCCCCGTCTCACCGACCGTGTGATTGTGGCGCATGACGTTGCCCGATGCTTGTCGATCCCGTTTGCCGCTGACGTTCATGTCTTTTTGACCGATGAAGCTGTTCACTTCGGACCGCTTGTCGGCATTTTGACCGCCGGATTCACAAAGTCGCTCCACCGCCCGGTCGGCAGCCGGAGCTTCTTTTTTGCCAAGCTGCTGGCGCAAGAAAAGCAAGTCGGCGGATTTGCCTTTTTGTTTGGCGCGCCCCATATCGACTGGGAAAACGGCATGACGAACGGCTATTTTTACACGGAGCGCGGCTGGGAACGCCATACGGTGCCGTTGCCGAATGTCGTTTACAACCGGCTGCCAAACCGGCGCGTCGAAAAGGAGGAAACGTTTCAAACGATGACGAAGACGCTGCAAACCACCTACGGCATCCCGATCTTTAACGGGTGTTTTTTCAACAAATGGGACATTTACCGCTGGCTCGCTGCCCATCCGAAGGCGCAGCCGTATTTGCCGGCGACGTCCGCCCACGTGACGCAGCACACCATTGAGCAGTTTCTTGCCCGCTACCGTGAAGCGTACATCAAGCCGGCCGATGGCAGCCTCGGCCGCGGCATTTATCATTTAGCGAAAAAAAACAACGCCTATAAATGCCGGTTCCGCGATGAAAGCGGAGAAATACAAACAGTGCTGTTTCCGACCGCCATGGCGGCGTGGCATCATTTGCTCGCCCATGCGCCGCTTCACCGCTATGTCATCCAACAAGCGGTTCCGCTTCTTGCCGTCAACGGCCGACCGGCTGATTTCCGCGTTCACGTTAACAAAAACGAACACGGCATATGGCAAGTGAGCGCCATCGCCGCCAAAATCGCTGGAAAACAAAGCATCACGACCCATATGAACAGCGGAGGCATCGTCAAAACGCTGGAAGAAATTTTCCCGGATGCTGCCGAGCGCGAAATCGTGCTCGCCCGTCTTTCTGACGCCGCCCTTACGCTCAGCCGTTGCCTTGATGAAACATCAGAAACGTTGATCGGCGAAATCGGTTTTGACCTTGGCGTTGACCAACAAGGAAGGATTTGGATGTTTGAAGCCAATTCCAAACCCGGACGGTCTATTTTTAAGCATCCAAAATTAAAGGACGCAGACGAACGAACAGCGCGGTTGCCGCTCGCTTACGCCGTCCACCTCAGCAAAACGGCCATCACCGAACCCGAGGCGCTTTGGCCATGCTGACGATCGGCTACCGTCCTGACACCGGTGAGTGGGTGTGCAACAGTCCGGGCGGCCCTTATCGGTTCGGCAGCGGCCGGGTTGCTCCCGCCGCTACCCTTCCCGATCTCGTCTTTCCCGTCCGCGAGCAAGATGGACGGGTGGGACCGCTGGTTGGCGTGCTGGTCAGCGCCTCGTCCCTTTCCGCTTTGCTGGCTGGGAAAAAGCCGTGGCTTGAAACCGTCATCTGCTCCATCCACGCCGCCGGCGGCATCTCCGTCGTCAGCGCGGCCGCCGGCATCGGAGAGAAAACGGTCTCCGGATATATATTCGTTCCGACGCTTCATCGTTTCATCGAAGCGGCCGCTCCACTGCCCGATGTCGTCTACAATCGAGTAAAAAGCCGCGAAGAAGAAGAAAGCGAGCCGTTTCAAACGGCGGCTGCCCAGTTGAGCGCCCATGGCGTTCCGCTTGTCAACCGCTCTTTTTTCCGCAAATCGGACGTTTACGACGCGCTGCGGTCCGACCGCCGGCTCTGGCCGCATCTATTGCCGACGGCGCCTGTCCAAACAGCGACCGACATTCGCGCTTGGCTCCGCCAATACAGCTGCATTTACTTGAAGCGGGATGACGGCGCCAGAGGAATAGGGCTGTTTCGTCTCACCGCCTTGTCGGAGACGGAAGCCATTTGCGAATATCCAGGCGACCAAAAACGGCTCTGCTCGCTCGATGCGCTCGCATCGCTCATTCAGTCCGGCCGCTACATCGCCCAAGCACTGGCTGAAACTGACGAGTGGAACGGACGCCGCTACGATTTGCGCGTGCTCGCCCATTGGCACAACGGCCGCCATACGATCACCGGCATCGGCGTCCGTTCGGCCGACGTCGAGTCGGTGACAACCCATGTGTTTCATGGCGGGACCATCCTGCCGTACAAAGAAGTCAAGGAACGCATCGATGAAGCGGCGCTCGAGCGGCTTATTGCCTTGAGCGGCGCGCGCCTTGGCGAACGGTTTGGCTTTGTCGGTGAGTTTTCCGCCGACATCGGCGTCGGAAGCGAGCGGCAGCTTTACATTTATGAAATCAACGCCAAGCCGATGGTGTTTGACGAGCCGGAGATTGAGGCACGGCGGCTCGAGAGGCTCAATCAGCTGTTTGCCGAGCTCGCTCATCGTGCGCCATAGCTAGAAACTGGCCGCTGTAGCGAAGCGCCTGGCGGAACACAGCATCGGCCGCTTGTTTGGCGGCCCCGTTTAAGCTTTGGCAGACGTTCTGGCATAACATCGCTTTTTCCCACTCAGCCGCCGCCATGGCTTGCAAGAGCTCGAAACGAGGTGCGCCTGCTTTGCTTTGCTCTCTTTCCGCTCGATCGTCGGCGTTAGCCCCAGTGGCTAAATAATGCACGTATTGCCAAAGTTTACGCTGCCGCTCGGCTTCAGCCAAGTAGGCCGCCCATGCCTCATCCGTTTCCATCTCTGCGAGTTGCCGGGCTTTGTCTTCCGCCGCGGCGGTCGTTTCGAGCAATTTTTTGATAAGCATGATCATTTCCTTGCCACCCTTTCTTCCCGCTTGTCCTGTTTCATCCATATGAAGGGCATGGATAGCGTATGCCTCTTTTGGACAAACTTTAGGAAAAACGATGAGAGGAAGGAGCGAGATGATGGAACGAAATGAAACCGAGCGCCGGGATTCGTTGTACGAAGGGCGCGATGAATACTATATGGACATCGACCGCATGATCAACGAAGGGATGGCCGGCGGTGCCGTGTACGGCCGCGGCGATGACGTCAACATTGAGGAAGCGCGCGATCTTGTCAAAGAAGAACCGCCGTACGAAGCCGGCCAGTAAACGGAGCCGATTTTCCCGCCTCGGGAAAGTCGGCCTTTTGTTCTATGAGCCCCTCCGCCGATGCGTTAGGCGGGGATCGTTCGAGACGCCCGCTGTTGACCAAGCCGCCCGTTCATCCTGCGGCTTTCCCGCTTTCATCCATTGTCTTTCTTTCCATTCGCGGGGATTTGGTATAATGAAAACAACGCCGATTCATCTTCGGCGTGACATCATCCTTGACAGAAAAGGGTGCGCCGCGATGTTAAAAGAGCTCAAGTCGCTTTATGAAAGGGACATCGTTATCAACGGTCAGCCGGAACACCCCGAAGATTACGAATGGTTTTACACCGCCGACGGTGATGAGATCGGCATCGCCAAGCATCGATTGACAGAGCAGGAGCGGCGATTGCTGGCGCTTTTTTTCACCCCCGCCGAGCGCCGGCGCGAACCGGAAAGCGAAGAGGAGCGGGCATGGAAACGATGGATGGCAACCGGCGACCCAGCCGCGCTCGCTCGGCTCGCTGCTCCGTACTGCCGGTTCATTCATTTTACGGCCAGCCGGCCGATCGCCAACAAAGAGGAGTTTGCTGACGCCGTTCGCGGCTTGTTTTCTTCCCCGGTCACCATCGTCTGGGAGCAAGATCGGCGCGGGCTGATCGTCGAAGCGAAACAAAAGCGAACGACGGAGCCGCCTTCGTTAGCGGACATGGCTGAGGCGCTCGCCGCTGATTTTTATACTTCCATTCATTTATTGATCGGCCCGATCCGCCCCGTCGATGAACGGCTATATGAATCGTTTCTCCTTGAAAAAGAGTGTTTTTCCGCCGCTCGGCGCTTTTGGCCGAAACGAACTGTGTACGAATGGGAAGACGTCATTCCGCTTCCGCTCTTTGAAGAAGGAGCAGTCAGTGAGAAAGCCCGCCGGACCCTCTCGCTTCTTGACGGATTCGACGAGGAGGAAGTGCGGGCGATGGAGACGTTTTTGCAATGCAACTTAAACGTCTCGATGGCAGCGAAAAAGCTGTATATGCACCGCAATAGCTTGCAATATCGAATCGATAAATGGACGGAGCAAACTGGTGTTGACATCAAACGGTTCAAAGGGGCGGCAGCCGTCTATTTGGCCATCTTGCACCGGCGTCGTTCGTAATCCCCCGCTTTTTTGTCATGTCGCCGAAAATCTGCGGCATTTTTTGTGCACCTCGTCCATTTACGAATGTTCCTATTTTTCTATACACTAATGGCAAGAAAACGATTTCGGCGATGAGGAGGATGGTTATGGCAGAACTCATTCTTGATCATATTTACAAAATTTACGACAACAATGTGGTCGCCGTCAAAGACTTCAATTTACATATTCAAGACAAAGAGTTTATCGTATTTGTCGGCCCGTCCGGCTGCGGCAAATCCACCACGTTGCGGATGATCGCCGGCCTTGAGGAAATTTCCAAAGGCGATCTTTACATCGACGGCAAACGAATGAACGATGTGCCGCCGAAAGACCGCGACATCGCCATGGTGTTCCAAAACTACGCCCTGTATCCACATATGAGCGTCTATGACAACATGGCGTTCGGTTTAAAACTGCGCAAATTCCCGAAAGCGGAAATTGAAAAACGCGTCCGCGAGGCGGCGCGCATTCTTGGGCTCGAGCAATATTTGGACCGCAAACCGAAAGCGCTCTCCGGCGGGCAGCGGCAGCGCG
The DNA here is from genome assembly GCF_002042905.1 of Geobacillus sp. LEMMY01. NCBI lineage: Bacteria > Bacillati > Bacillota > Bacilli > Caryophanales > Anoxybacillaceae > Geobacillus > Geobacillus sp. LEMMY01. Next base: position 230,927 of record NZ_MVKA01000001.1, on the reverse strand, counting down.
TGGCATTGGGACGGGCCATCGTCCGCGATGCAAAAGTGTTTTTAATGGACGAGCCGCTCTCGAACTTGGATGCGAAACTGCGGGTGCAAATGCGCTCAGAGATCGCGAAGCTCCATCAACGCTTGGAAACGACGACCATTTACGTCACCCACGACCAAACAGAAGCAATGACAATGGCCACCCGTCTTGTCGTTATGAAAGACGGCGTCATCCAGCAAGTCGGAACGCCGCGGGAGGTATACGAAAAACCGGAAAACATTTTTGTCGGCGGCTTTATCGGTTCACCGGCCATGAACTTCCTTCGTGGAACGCTGCAAGACGGCAAGTTTGTCGTCGGCCAAACATCGTTTGGCATTCCGGAAGGAAAAATGAAAGTGTTGCGTGAGCAAGGGTATGTCGGCAAGGAAGTGATTTTAGGCATTCGTCCGGAAGACATTCACGACGAACCGCTCTTCCTTGAAGCATCGCCGGCGACGAAAGTTACTGCTCTCGTCGAGGTCGCTGAGCTGCTTGGCGCTGAATCGATGATCTATTTTAGCATCGACAACCAAGAATTGGTCGCTCGCATCGACGCCCGCACGGAAATCAAGCCGGGCCACCGGATTGACCTGGCGCTTGATATGAACAAAGCGCATTTCTTTGACGTTGAAACGGAACGGCGCATCCGGGCGGCGGATGAAAAGTAACCCCCCATTGTTGTTCATATAGATTCATTCGAAGGCGTTCCGAAAAAAACGGAACGCCTTTCCTTTCCACTCCATCAACAGCCTTATTCCTTGATAAAACGCACTTCCTCCTCATGGCAAGTCGGACAGTAAAACAAATGAACACATTCATGATTCGTATACGTGCGCAAATAGCCGTCGACAAGCTTCATGACGTCCGCATCCATGTACGGGCTGTAGTCATCGAAATAATCCGTAACTTTTCCTTGGTCTTCCATCGGTTGCCGGCAGTAGCTGCAATACACCGTCACCCGGCGCAACCCGTTGCACAGCGGACATACATTCATGCTGCTTCCTCCTCTAAGATGTTCCTTATCTTTACATATTCCCTAATGGTGACGGCGGTAAAACGTTAAAAATTCCCATATTCTCACCATGCATAACAGGCAAAAAACGTCCCAAACTATGAGTACCGCCAGCGAAATCACCCATCCGTTGCAACGGGGACGCTGGCGAAGCCAAAAGCGGGTGGGCCGGTGGGTTCAGCCAAGCTTGGCACACGCCTTGCAGCGTGAAGTGTTGGTGCAAATCCAACCACCCCAACCATCAAAAATTTTTAAGAGGAGATGATCAACGATGGCACGCAACAATAACAACAACCAACTGTTAGTCGCTGGTGCTCAACAAGCCATTGATCAAATGAAGTACGAAATCGCCCAAGAATTTGGTGTGAACCTCGGCGCTGACACGACTTCTCGCGCGAACGGTTCGGTCGGCGGCGAAATTACGAAACGTCTTGTCGCCATGGCTCAGCAACAACTTGGCGGCCAATTCGGCAACATTCAATAACCGCCTTACGAACAACTTCATATAGATGGCAAACGCCCCGGGCAGTCAGCCCGGGGCGCTTTCATATGGGAACGGGGAGCGAATCAGGCGCCTCCCGCCTGCTCGGCAAGCGGTTGGCTCAATGAGACAAGCACTTTGCGAATGCGCCGATTGTCGACTTGGCGGACGGTGAACGTCAGCGGTCCATATTGCAACGTTTCGCCGACTGCTGGAATACGCTCAAACATCTCAAAAATCCAACCACCCAACGTATGCGATTCACTCTTTGGCACGTCGATGTTCATCACTTCGCAAAATTCATCGAGCGGCAGTTCGGCGCTGAACTCGAAGCTGTGCTCGTCGATTTGGCGCACCGTTTTCACCGCCTCATCATGCTCATCCCATATTTCGCCGACAATTTGCTCGAGAATATCTTCGAGCGTAATCAAGCCGGCGGTGCCGCCAAACTCGTCGACGACGATCGCCATATGCACTTTGCTTTTTTGCAGCTCCGGCAGGAGATCGGACACTTTCATTGACTCGACAACGAACAACGGCTGGCGCAACAAATCGCGGATGCGCACCTCCCGCTTTTGCACAAGCTCGCTGAAAAAGTCGCTTTCCGACAAAATGCCGATCACGTTGTCAATATCCCCTTCATAGACCGGGATGCGGGAATATTTCTCTTCCAAAAACACGTCGCGAATCTCTTCAATCGGCTGGTTCACTTCCACCGCCACCATATCAGCGCGCGGCGTGAAAATTTCTCCGACCAAAATTTCATCAAAATCGAGCGAACGTTGGATCAATTCTTTTTCTTTGTTGTCGATGACCCCTTCTTCTTCACTCAGCTCAACCATCACTTTAATATCTTCCTCAGTAACAGCCGGCACAGCCACCCCATTGGCGAACCTCTTGGCGATTCGATCTTTTAAGGCTTGGAGCGACGCCGTAACCGGCGTCATCAACTTCATCAGCCCATAGGCAAGGCCGGCGTATCGGATGGCGAGCTGCTCCGCATGCTCTTTCGCCATCGATTTTGGCAAAATTTCACCGAAGACGACAAATAATACTGTCATCACCGCCAGCGTGGCAAACAAGCCCATCTGTTCCCCAAGCAACGAAACGGCGATGTCCGTAAAGAGCACGACCGTCACGACGCTGGTGAGGCGGTTGGCCACAGCAAGCGCCAACAACACGCGGTCAAGCTGACCGATCACCGCTTGGAGGCGCTTATTGTGCAGATGCTCTTCCGCATAATGCCGCAACCGTGCCTTGCTTGCCGAAGAAAACGCGGCTTCTGCTGAAGCGAACAGTGCATTCGCGAGCAGGGAGAGGAAAAACCACCCGAACAACCTTAACGGCCACTCTTCCAACGAATCTTCACACTCCTATGGATGGTGACTATGTTATTCATATCCATTTTTCCGCCGAATCATGCGTAAAAACCACACTTGCCGCGCTAAGCGGAAACAAAGCGATGCGGCCGGCAGCAGCCGTTTTCGCTCTTCCTATCTTAAATATAACAAATTTTTCGCCAACTGACTATAGCTGGCGAGTTGTCCTTCCATATAAAGCCAGACAACCAAAAAGAAAAATGCGCCGGATGAACCGAGGCGCATCATGATTCAAGCCAACAGGAACCAATCAAATACACAAGAACAAGCAATGAGGCAATGTTGAATGTCACCGACCACTCGGCCATTCGTCTTCCCCTCCCTTTTCTTCCCCTCTTTCATCGTACCATATTGACGGCGGGAAAAGCAGGAGGAGAAGGGTGTCTTTTTGACAGTTTGATGAACAAAACAAGGGCGTCCTCCCATCAATAGACGCCCTCATTTCATTTTCTCTCGTTTCAACCTAAATAGCGGTAATAGATCGCCTTTGCCTCCTGCACGTCTTTCGTGCCGTGCACAAGCGCACGGCCATCACGAAAGACAACCAACCGCTTGTCGCCGAGCGAAACGGAGACAAGATACGGGTTCGCTTCCGCTTGAAGCCCTTGGCGGCGAAACAGCTCCGCCACTTCATTCAAGTCGTACTCGCGTCGGGCAGGCGGACGGATTTGCACAGAATCGCGCCCGCACAAGACGGCAGTCTTCGTCCGTTGTTCATAGGAAAGAAACGGATAAGATGGATGACGTCCGCACGTCGGGCAACCGTCCTTTTTCACCCCGTCAATGCGAATGGCGGCATATTCGTTCGTCCAAAGGTCAAACGAAACGAGCTTGCCGCGGAGCGCCGACCAGTCCTCCACTAAAATTTTTAACGCCTCAGCCATCTGATAGCTGACAACCATTTGCACCGCTGGGCTGATAATGCCGGCCGTATCGCACGTCAATCCCCCTTGCGGCACCGTTTCAAGCAAGCAATACAAACAAGGCGTGCGGTTCGGAATGAAGGCGCAGCTTAAACCGTAACTGCCGACACAAGCGCCATAAATCCACGGAATGTTGTACTTGTAGGCAACGTCATTGATGACAAGGCGCGTATCAAAATTGTCTGTCGCATCGATCCATAAGTCAGGGCGTTGCTTGACAGCGATCGTTTCCAATTCTTCCGGGCCGGCGTCGCCGACAATGGCCTCGATCTCAACCTCGCTGTTGATTTGTTCAAGGCGCCGTTTGGCGGCGATCGCCTTTGGCAGCCGCTCCTTCGCATCCGCTTCGCTGTACAGTTGCTGGCGCTGCAAGTTGCTCCATTCGACGTAATCGCGGTCGATGATTGTCAATTTACCGATGCCGGCGCGCACGAGCGCTTCGGCGTTGCCTGTGCCGAGCGCTCCGGCACCGATCAGCACGACATGCTTTTCTCGTATTTTCTTCTGTCCTTCCTCTCCAATCGGTGCAAATAGTTGCTGTCGGGAATACCGTTCGTTCAAACAACACTCATTCCTTCCATTGGGCTACTCGCTGACGCGTACCGTTTTTTCGGGATGCGTCCGGCTTCATAGCCGAGCCGGCCCGCTTCTACCGCCAGCTTCATCGCTTTCGCCATTTTCACTGGATCGGCCGCGCCGGAAACAGCGGTATTCAACAGCACCCCATCCGCGCCAAGCTCCATCGCCAGCGCCGCGTCCGCCGGTCCGCCGATGCCGGCGTCGACAATGACCGGCACGTTCGCCTGCTCAATGATAAAGCTCAAATTGAGCGGATTGATGATGCCTTGCCCGGACCCGATCGGCGAGGCGCCCGGCATGATCGCATGGCAGCCAAGCTCCTCAAGCCGCTTCGCCAGCACGACGTCATCGGATGTGTACGGCAACACGATAAACCCTTCCTCAAGCAGCATTTCCGCCGCTTTCAACGTCTCGATCGGGTCTGGGAGGAGCGTTTTGTCGCAGCCGATCACTTCTACTTTTATCATATCACACAATCCGGATGCCTTGGCGAGCCGGGCGATGCGCACCGCTTCTTCGGCCGTTTTCGCCCCGGCGGTGTTCGGCAAAAGCTTATATTTGCTTAAATCGAGCTGCTCTAAAAAGTTCGGCTGCTCCGGAGAAAAGATGTTCATTCGCCGGACGGCGAACGTTAAAATTTCCGCCCCTGATGCTTCCACCGCTTCTTTTTGCACGTCCAAGCTCGGATATTTGCCCGTGCCGAGCAACAGCCGCGAAGAGAATTCATATGGGCCAATTTTCAACATCTCAACCGCCTCCTACAAAATGAACGATTTCCACGCGATCGCCATCGCATAGCGCCGTCGTCCCATACTCATGTTTTTGGATGATGCGGACATTGACTTCGACGATGCAAAGCTTGTTCTCAAGCCGGAAATGGGCAAGCAAATCGCCCACCGTTTTCACCTCGTCGGGCACGGCGACCGTCTCCCCGTTAATCACTAACGTCATTCCACCCCCACCTTTCCGATATGGCGTGTCAACGAAAATGGCGCAAGGTCAAACGCCGTCTCTTTCCGCTCCACTAAGTCGGCGACAAGCAGACCGGTCAACGGGCTGAGCAAAATGCCGTTCCGGTAATGGCCGGCAGCGACGAATAAGCCGCGCCGCTCCGGATGCTCGCCTAGATAAGGCAAGCCGTCTTCGGTCTGCGGCCGAATGCCGCTCCATGATGCCACCCATTCCGCCTGTTCGATGTCCGGAACAAGGTGGGCGGCGCGGTGAAGCAAGTTCATCACCCCACCGGCCGATACGCGCCGGTCGAACGTGCCGGGCGTGGACGTCGCTCCGATGAGCAGCCGGTTTCCTGATTTCGGAACGATGTAGCAGCCGTTTTTCGCAAATACAGTCGTTTGCAACAACGGAACCGGGGCGCGCACCATGACGCATTCCCCCTTGACCGGATAAACGGAAAGCGAAAGCCCAACCCGCGCGCCGAGCCGCGCCGCCCAAGCGCCGGAAGCGATGACGACCGCCTCGGCGGCAAACGTTCCGCCTGTTGTGTCTAACACATGCCCACTGCTGTCGGAACGGATGTCGAACACTTCCGTATACTCGTACAGACAAGCGCCGGCGGAGGCGGCGGCATAGGCGAGAGCGGCGGCCAAATCCGGAGCGCTCACTTGCCCATCGCCAGGGATGTACATCGCGCCAGCAAGCGCTTCCGTCGCAAGACGCGGCTCCATTTCAAGCGCCTCCCCTTTCGTGAGCCACTGCACCGGTTCGCCTATGCCCCGCCAAAATGTATAATGGCGATAGAGATCGTCTGCTTCCTCTTCCGTTGTCGCTAGTTTGATCAATCCTTTTTCGACAAGGCCGATATCGATGCCGGTCCTCTCCCTCAGCTCTTCAGCCAAGGCCGGCATGAGAGCTCGGCTTTGCAAGGCAAGCGGCACAAGCGGGCTTGGCGTCGAAAACTCGGATTGCGCCCCAAGCATGCCGGCTGCCGCGCTTGACGCCCCGCTTCCCATCGTTCCTTTTTCAAAAATGGCGACGCGATGCCGCCGCTTGGCGAGCTCAAAACCGATGGCCGCCCCAATCACCCCGCCGCCGACGATGGCGACGTCATACCGATGCGTCATCCCCTATCCCCTCCCTTTCACTATGTCTGCCAGCCGTTTGGCCTCAGCAACGGGGTCAGCAGCGAAAAAAACAGCCGACAATACCGCCACCCCGGCCGCGCCCGCTTCCAGCACCCGACGGGCGTTGCCGGCGTGAATGCCGCCGATGGCGATGACTGGAATGGACACGGCGGCCACGATTTCCGCAAGCGAGTCCAGACCGCGCGGCCGTAAACCGGGCTTGCTTTCCGTCGGAAAAATATGACCATACAAACAAAAGTGAGCGCCATCCTGTTCGGCTTGTTTCGCCTCCTCAAGCCCGTGCACCGAGCAACCAACCGTCAAGTCCGGAAACGAGCGGCGGACGGCGCGCACCGGCAGGCTGTGATAAGCAAGCTGCACACCTTTGACACCGTAGACAGCCGCGACATCAACCCGGTCATTGACGATGATTTTTTGCGGCGGCACCCCGACGCGAAGCAGGGACATGACAAACGCCGCCACTTCACGCGCCGTCTTCCCTTTTTCGCGAATATGAATCAGGTCGGCATACGGATGGGTGTGCGCACAAATCGCGGCGAACTCGCCAACCGTCTGACGCCCGGTGGAAATGAAATGGAGAACCCCCATCGCCATCCCTTTCTTTCTACCGTACATCGCTTATAGAAATATACGGATAATGAACGCCGACATAGTAGGCGGCGAACATCAAAGCGGCAAACAAGGCGACAAGCCAAATATCATATTTGCCGAACCCGATTTCATAATAAAACGTGCGCCCCCCGCTGCCGGAAAATTGTTTCGCTTCCATCGCCACAGCGATGCGCTGGGCGCGGCGGATGCTTTGCGACAACAGCGGAATGGCGTAGCGCTTCACTTTGCTGAGGCCGCCCTTGTTCGGCACGCCGCGCACTGTTAACGCATAGCGGATCGTCTGAAACTCTTCAAGCATAATCGGCAATAGACGAACGGCCGCCAAAAAACTGTACGCATACTTTGGCTTCAGCTTCAGCTGCTGCATGAGTGAATAAAACAACGGAACCGGCCGGGTCGTCAGCGAAAAAATCAACCCGAGAAGCCCAAGCGCCAAAGCGCGAAACCCGATGTGCACCCCGCGCCAAAAACTTTCCGCTGTAATATGGATGAGCCCCCAGCGAACCCATGTCGTTGTTCCTTCGCCAAACATCATCATCGATGAAGCCGTCGAAACAAAGACGAGGAAAAACGGCAAAAACAGCCAAAACAACACATTCGCCGGATAGCCGGTGCCAAAGCAAAACAAAACGAAGAGAGCGAGCGAAACGTTAATCAGCACATTCGGGTTATGAATGAACAACACAGCGAAAAAGAGCACGACAAGCACAATGAGCTTCAAGCTCGGGTTCGTCTCATGAAGCCATGTCTCGCGGCAGCGAACCTCCCATTTCATCGCCCTGCCCCACCTTCCGCCAACACCGGCTCTCGGATGTCAAGCTGTTCGTCCCGAACGAGCGCCCCGTCTTCAATCACCCACCGTCTCGTCGCAAAACGGCGGACGATTTGTTCGTCATGTGTAACCATCATGATCGCCGCTCCTTGTTCGCGGTGCGCTTCAAGCATTTCAAGCAAAGCAAACGTGTTTTTCGCGTCCTGACCAAACGTCGGCTCATCAAGCAAAAAGAGGCGTTGGCCGGCGACGATCGAAGCGGCGACGCTCAACCGCCGCTTTTGTCCGACCGACAGTTGGTACGGGTGCTGGTCTTGCTGCTCAACAAGGTCAAATTCACGCAACAGGCGGGTGATGGTTTCCTCGATTTCCGCTTCCGGCCGCCCTTCAAGCCGAAGCGAGTAGGCGAGCTCTTCGCGAACGGAATGGGTGACAAATTGCCACTCCGGATTTTGGAAAACGAACGCAATATGGCGGTAGAGCGGGTGTTGCCGCTTGATGTCGGCGCCTAGCAGCATATACTCGCCGTCCGTGCGAATGAGTTGCATGAGCGCATGCAACAGCGTGCTTTTGCCGGCGCCGTTTTTTCCGGTGACGGCAATCCATTCGCCGGCGTGCACCGTTGCTTCAGGAACATAGATTTTCGCCTCACGGCCGCGGAACCCGCGAAAACGGGCGAGGCGAAGAAGCTTCTCGCCTTTATGGTGTTTCCGCCGCCTTGCCGTTCGATCATAGTCGTCCCAGACGCCTGGATACCAAATGCCTTCAGCGGCAATGACGTCTTTATAGTCGGAAAACACCGCTTTCGCCTCGCCGTCGGCGACGATGCGCCCATCGCGGCCGAACAAGACAATGCGATCCACAAAGTCGAGCACATGGTCAATTTTATGCTCGACGATGACGACCGTTTTGCCGCGGCCCACCTGCTTCACCGTTTGCCATACCGCCTTCGTCCCTTCTTCATCGAGCAGCGCCGTCGGCTCATCCAAAAACAAGATATCCGGCTCAAGCGCCAGCACCGAAGCAAGAGCCAACCGCTGCTTCATTCCACCGGAAAGCGTATGAATATCAGTATGCGGGGCGATCTCCAAACCGACTTGGTCCAGCAGGGCACGGATGCGGACGGGCATCTCGTGGCGCGGCACGCTTCGATTTTCGAGGGCAAAAGCGATTTCCTCGTCCGCATACGGCATGCAAAATTGCGCATCAGGATCTTGGAAAACATAGCCCCACCGTTTCGGCCGCTCAAGGCGCTCCGCTTTCATCGGCACATCGATCGAGTGGGGAATGATGCCAGCCATCACTTGCAATAATGTCGACTTGCCGCATCCCGACGGACCAAGGAGGAGCACTTTCTCCCCCTCGGCAATCGAAAGCGACAAGTCGCGAAACAGCAGCCCGTCGCTCCCGGGAAATTTCAGACGCAGCCGATCAATCGCAATTGCTTGTTTCATCGCCATTCGCCGCCTTACCGGTTCAACGCATCGTAATCGTCTTTCGAGGCCGGACGCCACATTTGCGTCACTCCGGTTTTTTCGAGCGCTTTCGCCAATGAAACAGCAAACACGCCGGAGATGAGGATGGCACCGATAAAACGCGCCAGCAAAAAGAGCGCCATATTCCATGGGGCGAGCGCCTCAATATAGCCTTTGTAAAAGTCCATGATGAGCGAACCAATCGTCGCCCCGACCGCGCCGAGCGATACAACGAACGCATCAAAGCGCCGATAGCGGAAGGCGGCAAAGACGAGCTCGGCAAACAGCCCTTGAACGACCCCGTAAATGAGCACTTCAAGCCCCCATTGCGATCCCATAATGAGTTCGCCGGACGAGGCGGCTACTTCAGCAAGCAGCGCCACCCCTGGCTTGCGAATGAGCAAATAAGCGAGCGAGGAGGCGATAAACCACATCCCGTAAATGAGTTGGTCAAGATGAAATCCGAATACTCCGACCGCACTGTACAACGGACCCCACAATTTGTAAATGATGCCGAACACAATCGCAATGACGATCGTCGTTAAAATATCCGCCAATTTTAACCCTTTTGTCTTCACTTCCATCCTGTTCTCCTCCTTGCATCGAGTCAACGGCTCGCCGCCAATTCAGCCGACGGCCACTGCTCAAGCCGATACGCCATCTCCCAAAACTCGTACTCATATTCGCTGCTGATGAGGAAATGCCGCTTCATCCGATGGCGATCCTCTTCGGTGACCGCGTCAGCGATGTCGTCAAGCCGCGCGATTTGCTCTTCCACAAGCGAGCGGAACCAGTCCGAACTGTAGGTGCCGATCCATTTTTCATAAATCGGATCGTTCGGCCGGCATGTTTTCAAGCGCTCGCCAATTTCGTAATACAGCCAGTAGCACGGCAAAATGGCGGCGATAACATCACCGAGATGCCCTTCGTACGCCGCGCGGTACATGTGCGACGTATAGGCGTACGCCGTCGGCGCCGGAATGAACGCCGCCCTTTCCTCTTCCGTAATGCCTAGCAGCTCGGCGAACGTTTCATGCAGCGACAGCTCGGCTTCGCACGTGCTTTGTGCATGGTGCGCCAACCGGGCTGTCGTCGCCAAATCCGGCGATTTCGCTGCCCCGATCGCCTGCACGCGGGCAAAATGGCGCAAATAATAGGCATCTTGCATCACGTAATAGCGAAACTTCTCGCGCGCGAGCGTCCCTTGGCCAAGCTCCTGAACAAACGGATGGCGAAAGCTCGCCTGCCAGATCGGATCGGCCGCTTGGCGCAATTGCTTTGCGAATGACATTCGTCCTCCCCCTTTTTTAGCAAAATAAAAACGCCGCTTCCTTTGCCTATTGGCGTAAAGAAAGCGGCGTGGGCATGCGACGACGTTGGCAAGGCAAAGCGCCTAGCCTTGCTGTGCTGCTCCTCCACTTCCCTACGCTGGCATTACCCAGATCAGGTGCTAAGGGTCTCAAAGGCACACTTTGATCTCAGCCTTTCTAAAGGCCCCCCTAGTGGATGATGGTGCAATTTTCAGTTTTCTTTACACTTATCATACCACGACGGCAACGGTTGTCAATCTTTTTTTCGCCGACGTTGCGCCGCACGTTTCAACGTTATTAGGCAAGGAGTCCCCCACCTCTAAGAGAAGGGAAGGTGAGGGAGGAATTGCCCTTTTTTATTTTTTGTACGAAAAACGGTTCGTTTTTCAGTAATACACGGTAAAATTATAATACTGAAAAAAAGGAGGTGAAACGCATGGAATTGGTCGTCACCGCTAAAATTCGGTTGTTGCCAACGGAAGCCCAACACCAACAACTCGTTGAGACGATGCAAGCGATGAAACAAGCGTTGAACTTTGCCTCGAAAGTCGCATACGAACACCATCTGCTTTCTTCGTTTAAGAAACTGCAAGGTTTGGTGTATCGAGACTTGGGAGAGTTGTTCGGACTAAAATCACAAATGACGATTGGATGGGAGTGGAAACGATGGCGAAGGTCATCCTGAAAAGAGAACGAAAAAAACGGCTTGAGCAAGGGCATCCATGGATTTTTCAAAGTGAAGTCGACCGCATCGAAGGCGATGCGGCGCCGGGCGACTTCGTTGACGTTTACAATCATCAAGGCTATTGGCTGGCGAAAGGATATATCAACCCCGCTTCGCAAATCATCGTCCGCGTTTTGACGCAAAACCCAAACGATGAACTCGATGAGCGCTTTTTCATCGACCGCATCCGTCAGGCGTGGGCGTACCGTGAACGGATGATTCCCGGCGTTCGCTCCTGCCGAGCCGTCTATGGCGAGGCCGACTTTTTGCCCGGATTGATCGTCGACAAATATGAAGATGTGCTTGTTGTGCAAATTTTGGCGCTCGGCATGGAAAGGCGGAAAGACTGGATTTTACGCGGCTTGCTTGACGTGTTTGCCCCAAGGGCCATTTATTTGCGCAACGATGTATCCGTTCGGGAGCTTGAGGGTCTCAAACAAGAAAAAGGCTTTTGGTACGGGGAAGCGGAAACTGAAATCGAAATCGAGGAAAACGGCGTAAAATACATCGTCGATATTGAAAACGGACAAAAAACGGGCTTTTTCTTCGACCAGCGGCAAAACCGCGCCGCCCTTCGTCCGCTCATCGGTCCGGAGACGACGGTGCTCGACTGCTTCACCCATACCGGCTCGTTTATGCTGAACGCTTGTCTGTATGGGGCAAAACATGCTACTGCCGTCGATATTTCTGAACATGCCATCGAAACAGCGAAACGGAACGCCGCGTTAAACGGATTCACGAACGTTGAATTTGTCGTCGCCAACGCCTTCGACTATTTGCGCGAATCGGTGCGCGCCGGCAAACAGTGGGATGTCGTCATCATCGACCCGCCGGCGTTCGCGAAATCGGCCCATGCCGTCCCGAAGGCGCTGCGCGGCTATAAAGACATTAACTTAAACGGATTGAAGCTTGTCAAAGACGGCGGCTTTTTCGTCACATCAAGCTGCTCGTACCACGTCCGCCCGCACCTATTTCAAGAGATGATCGCTGATGCGGCATTTGACGCGAAAAAAGTGCTGCGCCAAGTATATTGGAACGGCGCCGGCTACGACCACCCGAAACTCCTTGCCGCGGAAGAAGGCGACTACTTAAAATTCGCCATTTACGAAGTGCATTCCCGGCGGTGACGAGCCGCACTCAAAGGCCGTTTCGATGCGCCGCTGGGCAGAAAAAACGCCTAGGGGTTATCCCTAAGCGTTTTTTCGTTCCCTGGGGCGAAGCGATTGTTCTTTATGCAAGACCGACAGATAGACAAGCATCGAAAGGAGCACCGAACCGCTAGCAGCTAAATAAATGCTCGGATAGCCGAACCAATGGCTGATTTGGCCAAACACCATCGCCCCAACGCCAACGCCTAAATCAAAAAAGGAGAAAAATGTCGCGTTCGCCATTCCCTTGCGGTGGGCAGGGGCCCGCTCGACGGACCACGCCTGCAGCCCGGGCTGCACCATGCCAAAGCCGAAACCGTACAGCACCGCCGCCAAAAGCAACGCCCATTCTCCCGGCAGCCAAGCGAGAAGAAGCATCGCCAGCAAAATAAGCCCCGCACCAGGGAGAAAGACGGCCCGATGCCCTTTTCGGTCATACAACTGGCCAGCGAACGTTCGCGTCACCATCAAGGCAAGCGCATAAAGCAAAAAGTACAGCTGCAGGCCGCCGATCTGCTTTTGCGCCGTATATAGAGGCAAGAATGAGGCGATGCCGCCGAACGTCACCGTCAAGAAAAACAACAGCACCGACGGAGTTAAAGCGCTTTTTTCGTACAAATCCCATCTGTTCGCCCCTTTGCCATGCACGGCTTCCACTTTTTTATACGTGATCGCGGCGGCAAACAGCACCGAAGCGACTCCAAGCGCCGCACAAATGGCAAACAGATGGCTAAACGGAATCATAGCGGCAAGCACAAGTCCAAGCGACGGACCAAACGCCAAGGCGATATTTCCGGACAGCCCGTAATAGCCCATTCCTTCCCCGCGGCGGCTCGCTGGAATGATGTCCGTCGCCACCGTTCCGGAAGCGGTTGTTGAAAACCCCCAGCCGATTCCTTGGACGACCCGCATCAAAAAGAGAAGGAAAATGCTTGAGATCAAGCTGTAGGAACCGACAGAAATGACAAAAATGAGAAGACCCAATAAAAACACAAACCGGCGCCCTTTCGTCTCAAGCGCATGGCCGGCGAACGGACGGACGATGAGCGCCGAAAACGTAAACACACCAACGACAACGCCAATCAGCTGATCGTTGCCGCCCAAATGCTCGACAAACAGCGGAATGGTCGGCAGCGTCATTTGAAACCCAAGAAACACAAAAAAATTGGCCAAACAAATCAAAACGAAATCTTTCGTCCATATTTTTTCTTTTTGTTCTGCAATAAGCGGCTGCTGCTCCGCTCCCATACCGATCCCCCTTGCGAACTATGTATTTCGTGTCCCTTAATATTTGTTAGTATAACATAATCATATGCCGCCGTTTAAGCAAAATGCTATTTCACCGTTCTCCCGGCAGGATGACGCCAAAAAAGCCCCGCCCAGCCGGCGGTTTCCCGGGTGTTGTTTGCGCAGCATCATCCTTCTATTATGCATGAAGAAAAAAGCCGCCGAAGAATCGGCAGCCTTTACCATCCTTTCCGTATTCATTGATTCATTCAACACGGAAAGGCAAATTCCTCCTTATTCTTTCCAGATGTATACGCGCGCCTCGTACGGCTTCAGCTTAAAACGCGTCGCATTTTTATGCGGACGGACCGGGTAGTTCGAAAGCGCCAAATCGCTTGACTGAAGGCGGAAGCCGTCATAGCGGTAAAGCGAAGGCCGATCGGATACGTTGACAATGACAAGCGCCCGATCGCGGCCAAGCGTTCTTGTGTACGCGTAAATGGATGGGTGATTTTCCAAAAGCAGATCGTACGTTCCGTAAACAAACAGCTCGTTCGCTTTCCGAAGCTGAATCATTTGTCGATAAAACGACCATACTGAGTTCGGATCGCGCCGCTCGGCTTCAACATTAATCGTACGATAGTTTTCGTTCACCTTGATCCATGGCGTGCCAGTCGTAAACCCTGCGTTCGGGGCATCAGACCATTGCATCGGGGTGCGCGAGTTGTCGCGCCCGGTTTTCCAAATGATCTTCATCACTTCCTCATGCGTCCGGCCGTTCGCCCGTTCGAGCTCATACAGACGCAAGGCAGCGACATCGCGGTAGTCGCGAATGTCGGAGAATTGCACGTTCGTCATCCCGATCTCTTGCCCTTGGTAAATGAACGGCGTCCCTTGCATAAAAAAGTAGAGCGCGCCAAGCGCCTTCGCGCTCTCCGCCCAATACTCGCCGTCATTTCCCCATGTCGACACCGATCGAGGCAAGTCGTGGTTTTCCAAAAAGAGCGCGTTCCACCCACGGTTTTCCAATCCTTTTTGCCATTTCGTCAACGTCCGCTTCAGCCGGCGGACATCGATCGAACCATCGGCTTTCCTTTTCCAAAGCCCTAAATGCTCGAACTGAAAAATCATATTAAACACGCCGTTTTCTTCCCCGACCCATTGTTCAGCCTCATCAACCGTTACTCCGTTCGCCTCGCCGACCGTCATAATGTCATATCGTGCAAACGTTTGCTCTTTCAACTCTCGCAAATACTCCATAATCCCTGGCTGGTTCATGTGCGCAGCAAATGACGGCACGTACTTCAGCCCCTTCGGATTTGGCAAGTCGGGAAGACCCGGCTTTTTCTTAATGTGGGAAATCGCGTCGACGCGAAAGCCGTCGATGCCTTTATCCAACCACCAGTTGATCATGTCATACAGCGCTTGGCGCACCTCGCTGTTTTCCCAGTTCAAATCGGGCTGTTTCACATCGAAAAGATGCAAATAGTACTGCCCCGTCCGCTCGTCATACTGCCATGCCGAGCCGCCGAAAATGCTTTCCCAGTTGTTCGGTTCGCGCCCGTCTTTGCCATCGCGCCAAATGTACCAGTCGCGCTTCGGATTGTCCCGCGATGACCGCGATTCGATAAACCACGGATGCTCATCACTCGTATGATTGATGACCAAATCCAAAATGACTTTCAACCCGCGCCGATGCGCTTCAACAAGCAATTCATCGAAGTCATCCATCGTTCCAAACTCATCCATAATGGCATAATAGTCGCTGATGTCATATCCGTTATCAGCGTTCGGCGATCGGTAAATCGGGCAAATCCAGATGATATCGACCCCAAGCTCCACCAAATAGTCCAACTTTTCCATAATGCCGCGAAGATCACCGATGCCGTCGCCGTTGGCATCCATAAAGCTGCGAGGATAAATTTGGTAGGCAACGCCCTCTTTCCACCACACTTTTTTCACAGCAGCTCCTCCTCTGTGCACACGTTTTCACTACTAACTGTACACTACATCGCTGCAAGAAACAACTCTCTTTTGTTCACAAAAATAAGCCGGCGAGCGGTTGCCCATAGGCTCCCGCCGGCCGGCCAACACTTGTCCACCACTTATTCCGCGACAACGCGGCTTGACTCGTAAATTTTTAAATTGTGATACACCGTTTCGAGCATCGGAGCATGGATGCCATGCCGCTTCGCCAATGCTAGCAAATACCCTTGCAAATGATCGGCTTCAATGAGCTGTCCTTTTTCCATATCGCGCTGCATCGACGATTTCATCGTTGGGGCGATCTGCTCGAGCTGGGTGCGCTGCCGCTCAGCCATTTCATCGGTCAGCGGCGCCCCATGCGCCTGAATGATCGTTTTGATTTCCCGAAACAGCCGATCGATGATGACGCTCCCGTACTCCCCGGAACGGATCGGCCCGATCGGGGCGCGGAACAGCGTTGTCACGCCCGACATCGTCGCGATAAACAAATATTTGTTCCACATATCAGCTGCAATTTGTTCGCTTAGGCGAAAGCAGGCGTTGGCGCCGGCAAACAGCGATTCGAGCGCCTCCACCCGTTCAGTCCGTCCTGCAGGCCATTCACCGAAACGTATCTCATGCGCCGGGCTCGTTTGGATGATCTCCCCTCTCTCGTTTAACGTCGTTTCGATAAAGCAAAGCCCGCCTAAGACATTCTCGCGGCCGAACGCCTCCCATAACGCATCCATATGGGCCATGCCATTTAACAACGGCAAAATCATCGTCGCCTCTCCAACATACGGTTTCGCGTCGGCGATGGCGCCGTCTAAATGGTACGCTTTGCTTGAGAACACGACAAGATCAAACGGCTCGGCCGGTTTGCCGGCAACAAGCAATTTCGGCGCCAATACCACATCGCCATGGACGCTGTGGATGACAAGCCCGCGTTCTTCGATCTCCCGTTTTCTTCGCTCGCGGACAAGAAACGTTACGTCCACCCCTTTTTCAAGAAGACGGCCGCCGAAATACCCGCCGACCGCTCCCGCTCCGACAAACAGAATGCGCATCGTATGTACAGCTCCTTTCTCCACTGAGGGTTGATCCAACGCTCCCAACGTCTTTCACAAAAACCATGCCGCCAACCGAACATTTTCTCAGCGATAATGAACAAGAAGAAAAAAGGAAGAAGGGAACGCGCCCCTCCTTCCTTCCCGTCCGCTAGCAGCAACGCGACACTTTGCCGCCTTTGGCATTGTAGCGCGCCTCTTGCGCCTCGCAGAAAAACTCTTTCCGCGACTTGATCGGCACGCCAGGGTGATGGGTTTTCATATGCTCGACATATTTTTCATAACTCGGCACACCGACAAGCAAGTCAAGAAACTGCCGGCGGTACGCCAACACCGTTTGCAGCCATTTAGGCATAATGCTTCGCTCCTTCTCCATCGCGCGGCACGTACGGCGCTTCCTTGAGCGGCACATGTTTGTTTTGCAACACTTTGATCCAGATGTTCAACGCCGAAATAAGCATTGCGATCACAACAAGCATGAAAATGGCGCACAGCGTAGCGTCAATGTAGTCGTTCATAATAATTTGCCGCATTTGCGCCTCATTCGTTGCCGGCGCCAAGATTTTTCCTTGGCTCAAGCTGTCCTGGAACATCTTCGCATGCGACAAGAAACCGATTTTGACATTTTCGTGGAACAGCTTTTGGTATCCCGCAGTCAACGTCACGACAAGCAGCCATGTCGTCGGCACGAGCGTGACCCAAACATACGCTTTTTTGCCCATTTTAAATAGAACCGTCGTCGCAAACAACAAGGCGATGCCGGCAAGCATTTGGTTGGCGATGCCAAATAGCGGCCATAGCGTGTTGATGCCGCCGAGCGGGTCGACAACGCCTTGGTACAGGAAGTAACCCCATGCCAATACGCAAAGGGTTGTTGCGATCAAGTTCGAGGCAAGCGAATCCGTTTTGCCGAGCGGTTTGTAGAACGTGCCCATAATGTCTTGGATCATGAAGCGGCCGACGCGCGTGCCCGCATCAATCGTCGTCAAGATAAACAGCGCCTCAAACAAGATGGCAAAGTGATACCAAAAGGCCATGAGCGCCTTGCCGCCGATGACGTTCGATAAAATGACCGCCATTCCGATCGCCAGCGTCGGCGCCCCGCCCGTGCGCGACAATACTGTTTGCTCGCCGACGTCTTTGGCCAGCTGAGCAAGCATATCCGGCGTCACGGTGAAGCCCCACGATGAGATGACTTTGGCTGCCTGCGCCACGTCTGTGCCGATCACCGCCGCCGGACTGTTGATGGCAAAATACGCCCCCGGCGTCAAAATGCAAGCAGCGACCATCGCCATGACAGCGACGAACGACTCCATCAGCATCGCGCCGTAACCGATCGGCCGCGCATGGCTTTCAAGCTCAATCATCTTCGGCGTTGTACCGGACGAAACGAGCGCGTGGAAACCGGACACCGCTCCGCAAGCGATCGTAATGAACAAGAACGGGAACAAGTCGCCTGCGAACACCGGCCCCGTGCCGTCGATAAACTTCGTCACCGCCGGCATTTGCAAGTCCGGCGTCACGACGAAAATGCCGAGCGCCAATCCGACGATCGTGCCGATTTTCAAGAACGTGCTCAAATAGTCGCGCGGCGCCAACAATAGCCATACCGGCAACGCCGAAGCGACGAAGCCGTAAATGATCATTAAGATGGCGATCGTTTCCCCTTTTAGCGTAAACATCGCCGAAAGCGTCGGATGCTCGGCCACGTATTGCCCGGCCACAATCGATAAAATCAACAGCACAAATCCTCCAAGCGACGCCTCAGCGACGCGCCCCGGACGGATGAAGCGCATGTAAATGCCCATCAAAATCGCAATCGGAATCGTCGCGGCGATCGTAAACATCCCCCACGGGCTTCCGACAAGCGCTTTCACCACAACGAGCGCCAACACGGCCAATAAAATAATCATAATGCCTAAAATGCCAAGCGCTGCGATAAAGCCCGTCACCGGCCCCATTTCTTCTTTAATCATTTCGCCAAGCGACTTTCCATTGCGGCGCATCGAAGCGAACAGAATGACAAAGTCTTGCACCGCCCCGCCAAGAACGACCCCGATCACAATCCAAAGCGTCCCCGGCAAATAGCCCATCTGCGCGGCCAAAATCGGCCCGACAAGCGGTCCAGCGCCGGCGATGGCGGCAAAGTGATGGCCAAATAACACCCATTTATTCGTCGGAACATAGTCCTTCCCGTCATTGAACACTTCCGCCGGCGTTTTCCGGTTATCATCAAGACCGAACACTTTGCGGGCGATAAACCGGCTGTAAAATCGATAGGCGACCGCATACGTGCAGACGGCAGCGACAATCAGCCACATCGCGTTGACCGATTCGCCGCGGCTTAGCGCCAAAACGGCAAATCCTGCGGCCCCAAGGACGGAAATCAGGCCCCATAACAAAATCGATTTTAGCCCCTTCACACGGCTTCCTCCTTTTTTATTTGTCAAAATCCTTTACGCTACTATTATATTCATTATTCCGAAAAATTAAAAGACATTTTTTCATCTTCAGCTAATGTATGGTTTGGTTCTATAGGAGAGTTTTCCCGCATTCCTATTGCACAAAAGTATAAAACAAGTCTTTGGCGCAAAAAATGTAATTGCACCCATCGGCTTAACCAGCAACTGACCATGAAGCACCCATCGATTGTCCCCAGCTCTATCTGACGGTGCAATGGACGAAGCAACGATCAACTAATATTATCTCAGAAAAGGGTTCGATAAGGTGAAGGCGATCGAAGCATTGTTATGGAGCATTGCTTTGCCTGGATTTGGGCAACTGTTGAACAAAAAGTATATAAAAGGAATTTTGTTTATTGCGTTGGAATTTGTGATTAACACCCAATCCCAATTCAATGAAGCCATCCGCCTCAGCTTTTTGGGACGTACGGATGAGGCCGCTCGCATTGTCGATATCGGATGGCTGATGTTTTATCCATGTTTATACTTTTTTGCCATATGGGATGCATTTAAAGATGCGGGCGGCGGGCGAACACCGTACTCGTTTTTGCCGTTTGTCGTCTCCGCCTACTTTGTGACGGTCGGCTTGATATACTCGTCGCACGTGACGATCGGCGGCGTGTTTTTTGGGCCGATTTGGCTGCCGATTTTATCTGTCATCCCCGGGCTCTCCATTGGATGGCTGCTGCAATTTCTGCTGCTGAAATGGAAATAGCCATCCGCTTGGTGATTGCCCCGCCACAAAAGCCGCCAATTATTCATTGGCGGCTTTCGGTTGCGGCTCTTTGGCGCTTTTTCGTTTTTTCATCGTTCCCACCGCAATGACCGCAGCGACAACGAGCAGCTCAAATCCATACTTCACGACAGGATTCGCAAAATACTCCTTTAAAAACGGCTCATCGACGATCATTTTCGCCGCTGTCCAGGCGAGGACGCCAGCGCCGATCGTAATAATGATTGGGAAGCGCTCGATCCATTTTAAAATGAGCGTGCTGCCCCACACCATGATCGGAACGGAAATGAGCAACCCAAGAACGACGAGGAGAAAGTTTCCGTGCGCGGCGCCGGCGACCGCCAATACGTTGTCAAGCCCCATCAACGCATCGGCAATAATGATCGTGCGAATCGCCTCCCATAAATTTCCCCCGGCTTCAACATCGTCGTGGCCCTTCCCCTCAACAAGCAGCTTATAGGCGATCCAGACAAGCAGCACGCCGCCGACAAGCAAAAGCCCTGGGATTTTCAGCAGCCAGACGACGAAGATCGTCGCCAACGCCCGGATGACGACAGCGCCTACCGTCCCCCAGACAACGGCCTTTTTTTGCTGGTATTTGGGCAAGTTGCGGGCCGCCAATCCAATCACAATGGCGTTATCCCCTGCCAGCAAAAGATCAATAATGACGATCGACAGCAACGCCGTCCAAAACTCTACTGACAACAGATCCATGGAAGAATCCCCCTTTACAGGTTATATTTTTCTTTTAATGAAACCGGAGCCATCTTAATGACTTGTTGCAAAATAAATAGGAAGACGGCCAAATCATCGATCAAACCAAACAACGCAAGCCAATCCGGAATGAGGTCAAGCGGCAGCGCTATATACAAAAGCAGCAAACCGACGGAAAACAATTTTTTTCGCATTGGCACTTCATGAGAAACGAAAAATTCAAACAAAAACGGTAGAAAACGCCGGACATGGACGATGAAGCGAAGCCGTTTCCACCATTTACGCATGCCATCCCCTCCACTTTTTGTTCTTTTGAAACCGAACCTATCTTCCTTTACGATTATCTTCCCCCCTTTTGTTTCATGAAATGAAAGAAGGCCCTTACCATCTTTGGTAAAGGCCTCCATAAATAAAATAGACCTTTACCAACATCGGTAAAGGTCTCGCTAACAACGTCGCCGTTGCCAACAAAGCCGAGGGCATGCGCCCTGAACTGACGACTTTGCTGTTAAAGCTACTCCCCTTTAACAAAAGAAACTATATTCGTTTTTATATTTTCATGATATTCAATATTTATACCTGTTGTCAACTCTTTTTCTTGACAAGAAATGAATCCAATTTATTGCCCCGCCGTAAACTTCAAACCAATGACTCCGACAAGAATGCAAAGCAAAAACGCCACACGCGGCGCGTTGACTGGCTCGTTTAAAAACAACATGCCGACCAAGGCCGCGCCGAGCGCTCCGATTCCCGTCCACACCGCATAGGCGGTGCCGATCGGCAACGTTTTTATCGCCAGTGATAAAAAGTAAAAGCTCGCCGCCATCCCCGCAATCGTCACAACAGAAGGCCAAAAGCGGGCAAACCCGTTCGTATATTTCAGCGCGATCGCCCATACAACTTCGAACAAACCAGCAACTATTAAATAAACCCACGCCATGCCCCGTCCTCCCTTTTTAGCGAAAATAAAAAAGCCGCGAGAACGATCGAAACGATGCTCCTCCCGGGCTTTTGTCCCTCCGTGCACGCGGCGATGCCGCGCGTTTTCTCTCGGTCGCAGGCCGGCCGCAAAGCAGCCGCGGAACCCTAGAAAACCTTTTTCTTCTTTTTTTCCGCTGTTATTGTACCATGTTTGTGGCCAATCGGCTACTGATTTAACCATCGTGCCGCTGGCATAGCAAGAAAGCAGATGGGACATTCCCATCTGCTTTATACCGGATCGTTATCAACATCGCTGTACGATTCAATCGCTTGATCGAGCGCCCGATAGGCCTCAGCGAAAGCGTTTGTCGCCGATTCATCTCCCGCCTCGGCCAGCTCCATTCGCGCATTGCGCGCGTGAGTCACCGCACGGATGACATCTTCGATCATTTGCCGTTTATCCCCGGCGCTCGCTTTTAACCGTTCAAGCTCATGAATCGCCCCATCAAGACTCGTCGAGCGCGGTTCGTCAAACGATTGTTCCAGCTGCTCTTTCACACGCTCCAATATTTCTTTCATCATCGCCCATCCTTTCTCTATTCGTTGTCATCCGCTAGTGTGGGCGATTGGCGGCAAACTATGCATTACCAAGACGCTGAAATTGTGTCTACTCATTTACGTGCACATCTTTCAAACCAGCCCAAAACGCGGCGATGATCGACAGGGCGACGATGATCATCGGCGCATACATGATCAAAAATGTTTGCATTATCCTTTTCCCCCTTCCCATTTTCCTTTAACGTACGCCTTGTTAAACAAAAAGAGGCGCATAAGCAAATAAAGTGACGGAATTAATAACAGAAGGCCGGCAATAAACGCGACGATCAACGCCATAGCCATCGTCTCATTCGTAAACCCGTCATAAATCGTCAAATACGGGTACAACAAATACGGATAATGTGAAATGCCATAGGCGTAAAAGACGAACGCATATTGAAACAACAGCGCAATAAACGCCCAGCCGAACCGCCGCTGCCGCCAAAGCAGCCAAACGGTAATGACAAAAAACAAAAAGGAAATGACCAGCATCCACGCCACATTCCATAGGTTGGCGTAATGCTCGGGATTATGGTAGCGGAGCTGGTAAATAATGAGCAGCGCTGACAACATCGTCGGCCCGCTCCAAAGAAGAGCGTAGCGGCGCAACAGCGCCCGCGCCCGTTCATCCTTGGCCTCGTCCGCATAGTACGTTAAGAAAACGGCAGAAATGTAAAGAACGCTCGTCACACTGAGCAGCACAATGCTCCATGACAACGGGCTTGCAAACAGCTTCCCATAATCCAGCGCAACGCCTGAGGCGCCTGCCTCCACAAACCCGCCTTCGGAAATCGTCAACACGATGGACAGGGAGGCCGGAATAAACAACCCCGTCAATCCATAAGCGATTAAATACCAGTTCCGTTCCGTCCCCCCATACGTATGAAACGCATAGTACGAGCCGCGAATAGCTAACAAAATGATGGAGATGCTCGCCGGGACAAGCAAAATAGAACCGTAATAATACGCCGTTTTCGGAAAAAAGCCGACAATGCCGACAAAGAAAAAGACAAGAAAGACGTTCGTCACTTCCCATACAGGGGAAAGATAGCGCTGAATGATGCGGTGCAAAATATGCTGTTTGTTTGCCCAATGGCTATAGGCGCTGAAAAACCCAGCCCCGAAATCAATCGAGGCAACGATAATGTACCCGAACAAAAACAGCCATAACACCGAAATGCCAATGACTTCGAGCGTCATGGCGCCACCTCCCCGTTATTGGCCCGCTCTGCCAGCTCCCGTTCAACCGGGTTGCGGCGGAACATACGGATGAGCACTGTTGCGCTCGCAATTACTAACACCATATACAAAAGGCAAAACAACACAAGCATCGTATCCACATGCGCCGACGATGTCGCTCCTTCCGCCGTTTTCATATAGCCGCGCAAAATCCACGGCTGCCGCCCGACTTCCGCTAAGTACCATCCCGCCTCAATCGCAGCCATCGCCAGCGGCCCTCCCGCCACCAGCAGTCCAAAAAACCACTTTTTCGCCGTCCACTTCCAGCGGAAAATCGATCCGAGCCAATACGCGGCTGCGACAACCATTAAAAACACCCCGATCGTGACCATCACATCGAATAAGTAATGAATGTACAGTGGTGGGCGTTCATCTTCCGGAACTTCGTTCAGTCCGGTCACAACCGCAGCGGGATGGTTATGGGCCAAAATGCTAAGGGCATATGGAATTTCCAAGGCATATTTCACTTCCCCGTCTTCTTGGAGCGCGCCGAACAGGATCAACGGTGCATGGGAGCTCGTTTCAAAATGCCATTCAGGTAACTATTCAGCCACATCATAAAGTGAGCTGAATATTTTTTGCTTTTCCTGTCCATGATGTGAATATTGATAGACAAGGAGGTGAATCACATGTTGACGGTACAACAAGCTGTATTTACAGTTGAGGGCTTAATCGGCAAAGTCCAACAACAAAAACAGCTCATTCATCAACTCGTTCAAGAAAATGAACATTTGCGTCACGAAAACAAACAACTACGCAAAGAAAATGAACAACTGAAGTACCGTGTTCAAGAGCTGGAAGCACGCACGAAAAAAAACAGCTCCAATAGCCATTTGCCCCCATCTTCTGACCGTTTTGCCAACACACGTTCTTCCCGTCAACCATCTGGCAACAAGCCAGGCGGACAAGAAGGACATCAAGGAACGACGCTCCGTCAAGTGGAACATCCACATCATCGTGTCGTCCACCGTGTGCATACGTGTCAAGGATGTGGAGCTTCTTTGCGTGACGTCAAACCGTTCAAAGTCGATATCCGTCAAGTGTTTGATGTCCCTCSTGTGGCGATCGAGGTGACACAACATGAACGTGAAGTGAAATCGTGTCCACATTGTCGATGCGTGCAACAAGCCGAATTCCCATCCCATGTCACGAATCATGTGCAATACGGTCCACGGCTCACGGCGCTCGTTGTTTATTTACATCATATCCAATTGATCCCGTACAAGCGTTTAAGTGATACAATCGAAGCGTTATATCAACACTCGATTAGTACAGGAACCCTTGCCAATATGGTGAAACGAGGACGCGAAGCGCTGGAATCAAATATGGACATCATCGAAGACGCCTTACTTGAATCCAACATCCTGCATGTCGATGAAACGAGTTTGCGCATCAATGGGAAACTCGCATGGGTGCATGTCGCGTGTACATCGAGATATACATACTTGGCTCCTCACGCTTCTCGTGGAAAAAAAGCGACCGATGATATCGGGATTCTTCCCCGATATGAAGGGACGATGATGCACGATGCGTTCGGTACGTATCCGAAATACACACATGCCACCCATGCCCTTTGTCATGCCCACCATTTGCGTGAGTTAAAAGGATTCATCGAACAGGGGCATACGTGGGCGATGCGCATGACCACGTTTCTGTTAGCCGCCAAGCAAGCCGTCGAAGCCCATCACGGTGCACTTTCCGAAGAAGAAGCGAGACGGTGGGAACGAGTGTATGATCGCATCCTAGAAAGAGCACAACACCGATTAGAAACGATGACGCCTCTTCCGAAAAAAGCACTYGCTTTTGTTCGACGSCTTCAAAAACGAAAGGAAGAAGCGCTGCGTTTCTTACGTGAAGTACATGTTCCCTTTGAYAACAACCAAGCCGAACGCGATCTTCGCATGGTCAAAGTCAAAGAGAACATTTCGGGTACGTTTCGCGAAGAAACATTCGCGCAGTCGTTTTGCATCGCAAGAAGCATCGTTTCCACACTGACGAAACACGAAAAAAACGTGTGGGATTCGTTATGTCTTCTGTTGGCAGGCGAAACGATCGATCGAGTTCTTTCCGCTACCTAGGGCATTTTCTATGACCGAAATGCCCTATTTGTGCTGGGCTTTTTTATACACTAGCACTGGGGTGAATAGTTACTAGCAGTCAACATTGACGAGGTAAGCTATGAAGCGTATGAATTCTATCACGAAGAGCTGGACAACTATCTTGTGTGTTTAGTGCAAAACAAAAATCAGAGTTCTGCAACGAAAAGTGCAGAGCGTAAGGCAAAGAAAAAAGGCTTGCCAGTTCCTAACCTTTCCTCTACTGTGGAAGTTGTGAACGCATAACCAAACAGTGGAGGATGGAGAGGATGCTGACAATGCCTGAAGTTAATCGTAGCAAAAAATTGCGTGAAAAGAAAGGAGACGAAAAGATGAAGGTGCTTGAGTACCGCTTTGCCATTGCACCCATGTTTCATTTCATTGCAAGCAAATCGATGGAAGCAGGCTTGCATTTATGTGATGGCCATGCAAAGCAAACAGTGCAGTTGTTTATGAATGATACAGCTTCCGAGAAAGGGAAGAAGCGCATCGGGGCTATACAATACGAAGGATCCAACGATTACACAGCGAAAGAGCCCTGCATGGTCAGTTGGAGGTTCGAACGAGCGTTGCTTCCCGATGGACTCAAACAAGACTTGGAGGCGATCACGGCGTTTCGCAGAGATCAAAACGAAGGACCATCCATCAATCCAAACGCCCAGTCGATTGCCTTTAAATTTGAAGCGTTGACGGATGCCGCCAAAGAAACGATTGAGGCGATTACCGCCGTTCTTAAGAAGCATGCAAGAAGTTGAAGTGGTTACGCGCCTGTCGCTTTTTGATGGATGGGACGGTGTGGCTAAGGCGGAGGTTGAAAGGGAAACGGGGGATTGGAAATGGCGCATGTATTTCAAATGAAAACGAAACCGCATGGGTTTCAGCGGTACGACGAATTCATTCGCGATCAAGTCATAGGGATTGGCTGGCCGCTGATCGGCAATTTAGACGGCATAAGCAAAGATGAACGGAGAGAGCGATTGCGCAACGTGTACCATTATTCGGGGGCGAAGCTTGGCAACGCTCTTGGCGCAATCTGGGCGTTTGTCCATACGATGGAACAAGGGGATATCGTGTTGGTTCGCAATGGAGCGTGGCTCAGCATCGGGATCATTGGCCCCTATCGCTATGTGAAACATCTCGACAATGATATCGATGGGTTTTGCCATCAACGGTCGGTTGAGTGGAAGGTCATGAATGAAAACGTTCGCTTGTATAATGAGAAAGTGCATGAAACATTGCGGCACCGGGGAGTTGTGACAAAAAGCAAATATACTGTACACGAACTTCAACTAGGGATTTAACGGTGAAGCAGGAATGTTTGAGATATATATGAAATGGTTCAAAGGTCGAAAATAGTCATTTCGTCTCACTTCCTCGCGAAGAAAATCATGGTACAATGATGATGAAAGGTACAGCTAAGGAAACTTAGCGTCACAAAGCTACAGGGGCTAAGGGGAAACCTATGCCAGCCAGCTGCCATTACCAAAAAATAAAGGAGGAATTGGTAATGTTGAAGAAAGGATGGCCGATTTTGGTGGCGTCGATGCTCGTCGCCTCTCCGGCGTGGGCGGCCGCCAAACCTGCGGGCAAAGCGCATGAGCGCGAAACGATGGTGAAGAAAGTGGAAGTCGTCGTCAAGAAGAAGACGGAACAAAAGGAAACAGAGGCGAAGAAAAAACAGGAATCGTCCAAGCAACAAAAATGGCTTGCGCAAAAGTTGGCGCAGTTACATAAAAAAGTAGGCCAAATTGAAGAGCGGCTAGACAAAGTGACCGCTCGCATTCAAGCATTGAGCGAAGCGGAATCGGCAACGGACACGCAAACGACGCCTGCTGATTCGTTGCCAACGGGCGAGCCGTCTGCTTCTCAACCGACAGAAGTCACAGCGGCAACTGACGCTCCGAGCGGACAAGCCATAGCGGCCAATGACGCTGCCGCTCCGGCTTCCAGCGGGCAAACGGTAACGGAGGCGCCGTCTCCGACTTCTCCACAACCTGTTGGTGAAGACCAAGAGGAACTCGATGAAGAAAAACAAGAGCAAATCGATGGCCTCATCGGCCAGCTCATTGCCCTGTCCAACCAGCTGCGGGCGGTGACGAATGAAATTCGCGCTCTTGAAAAGAAAGTCGGCGTCAACAACGCAGACATTCAGAAGTTAAAAGAAAAAGTCAAGGCGTTGAACGACCAAGTGCAAGCGAACAAAAAGGCGTTGCTCAATTTGCTATAGAAATAAGGAAGGGCGCCAGTGGAGGGCGCTCTTCGTTGTGTTGCAATGGTGATCTTCTATTTTTGCTTGGGTTGCTTCTTTTCTTACTCTTTTAGAAAAGACAGTCCTTCAAGGCATATTCTCTTTGCGAATAATGGATTATTTGAACAGCTTTTCTGCTTCCTTATCTACTCCTCTTAACGATGCGTGTCACTCCTTTAATGTCGACTGTCATTCCTTCTTTTTCTATCTTCCAACGGTTTTTTGATGTGTTCTTGCTAATGTTGAGCTGTCAATCGCTCGTCGGACGGCGGTTTCAATGATAATATACAGCATGAATGTAGAAAAGAAGATTGAAAAGATCAACCATCCCCAAGAATAGGACATTGTGCTTTCCTCTATCTCTTTCGATATTGTCTGTTTATTTCCTCTATTTCTTTTGTTTGTTTTTTCTATCAAAATTTTGTTGCTTTTATGGTAATATGTATAGAGATGACAATGATTTGATCTGAGTGAGGGGGATGGGCATTGAAAAAACGGAAGAAATACGCGGCGGCGAGCGTGGTGTTGGCGTTGGGGCTGCTTGCTCCGGCTGTGTTGCCGACCGCAGCGGGCGCGGAAGACCGAGATGTCGTCAAGCTGCGCATTTTAGAGACGACGGACGTACATATGAATCTCGTCAACTACGATTATTTCAAAGATAGTCCGACGAATGAGTTTGGGTTGTCGAAGACGGCGCGTTTGATCGAGCAGGCGCGCGCTGAGCAGCCGAATACACTTCTGTTTGACAACGGGGATTTGATTCAAGGAACGCCGCTTGGCGACTATGTGGCCAAAGTGAAGCCGTTGCAAGACGGAGAAGTGCATCCAGCGGTGAAACTGTTGCATTTGTTGAAGTACGATGCGGCGACGGTTGGGAACCATGAGTTCAACTATGGCTTGGATTTCCTCAATGAAGTGTATGACGATGCCAAGCTGCCGATCGTGAATGCGAACGTGTACCGTGACGATCATGACCAAAATCCGGATAACGATGTCAACTATTTCACGCCGTATCAAATTTTAGCGAAAGAAGTCGTTGATGAAGACGGGGAGAAGCATACGCTGAAGATCGGCGTCATCGGCTTTGTGCCGCCGCAAATTATGGATTGGGACAAAGCGAATTTGCAAGGGAAAGTGATTGCGAAAGACATTGTGCAGTCGGCGCAAAAGTATATTCCAAAAATGAAAGCGGAAGGGGCCGATTTGATCGTTGTGCTATCGCACTCGGGCATTGAGACCGGCGGAAACAGCCCGAATATGGAAAACGCATCGTATTATTTGACGCAAATTCCGGGGATCGACGCCGTGTTGACCGGCCACCAGCATAAAAAATTCCCGGCCCTTCCAGGCACGACACCAGATTTTCCGGACGGAAACGGAATCAACAATGAAACCGGCACGATCAACGGTGTTCCGGTGACGATGCCGGGTTCATGGGGAGATACGCTCGGCGTGATCGACTTGACGGTCGAGCAAGTCGACGGAAAATGGAAAGTGACGCAAGCGAAAGCCCAACTCCGTCCAGTGTATGACAAGGCGACGAAAACGCCGCTTGTCGACAGCGACCCGGCCGTTGAGCAGGCGATCCAAGCGGAACATGAAGCGACGATTCAGTACGTCCGCAGCCCGGTTGGAAAAACAACGAGCCCGATCAACAGCTATTTTGCGCTTATAAAAGACGATCCGTCCGTGCAAATCGTCACGAATGCGCAAAAATGGTATGTCGAAAAGATGTTGAAGGGGACGAAATATGAAGGCCTTCCGGTGCTGTCGGCCGGCGCTCCGTTCAAAGCCGGCGGACGCGGCGGGGCGAGCTATTATACCGACATCCCGGCAGGGGAAATCGCCATTAAAAACGTCGCCGATTTGTACTTGTATCCGAACACGGTGTATGCGTTGAAAATTACGGGAGCCGAGTTGAAAGAATGGCTTGAGTGGTCGGCGGGGCAATTCAACCAAATCGACCCGAACAAGACAGACGTTCAGCCGCTCGTCAACAATGACTTCCCGACGTACAACTTCGACATTATTGATGGAGTGACGTACGAGATCGATGTCACCGAGCCGGCGAAATACGACAAAAACCAAAATGTGATCAATCCGAACGCGAATCGGATTAAAAACTTGAAATTCGAAGGCAAGCCAGTGACGCCGAACATGGAATTTATCGTCGCAACGAACAACTATCGGGCGACGACAAACCGGATCATCAATCCGGGCGGGAAAAACACGATTTTGGCTGCGCCGGATGAAAACCGGCAAGTGATCATCGATTACATTCGGGAAAACGGAACGATCAACCCGTCGGCGGATGGCAACTGGCGGTTTGCGCCAGTGAAAGGGAAAGCGCCGGTGACCGTCACTTTTGAATCGTCGCCGGAAGCGCAAAAATACTTGCCGCAAGACGGTAGCATCCGCTATGTCACCGCCTTGCCGAGCGGATTTGCCCAATATGAATTTGCCTTGCCGCTTTGGAAGGAAGAAAAGCCCAACCCGCCAAAGCAGCCGGAGAAGCCAACCACTCCTCCAGGCCAAGTGAAAAAAGTCTACTGGGATGGCGTGGAGCTGAAAAAAGGGCAAATCGGCCGCTTGACGGTGCAAAAGCCGATCAATCTATGGAAACGGACGAATGATGGGCGCCTTGTGTTCGTCCGCATCTTAAAGCCTGGGGAAGTGTACCGCGTCTACGGGTATGACGCGCGCTTCGGCGGGCAGTATGCGGTCGGCGGCGGGTATTACGTGACCGACATTGACACGCACATCCGCTACGAAACGCCGTCAAAGGAGAAGTTGAAGTTGGTGAATGGGCAATAAAGTGAAATAGCTGTCTTAGCCGTCAGGGATGTATGCCTGTTTCGGCTAAAGGCAGCTTTTTTTCCGTCAAGTGGAGTGGATGACGTTTTCATGAGTGAAAGCGTTCGATATGAAGTGTGAACATAACGAATTTCACTTATTATCAGCATATAGTAATAAATGCATACATTCAGATAAACAGAGGAATATTCTGTGGATTTGCCCGATAAATTCTTGACTGACTCATAAAGTGAATTTTTGTGTGATAATGTACAATGAAAATGATATAATATGTTTAAAGAGTTCCGCTTTATCATCTCCCACCTCGAAGCGCAAGCGTAGGTGGGAGAGCGTTCAATGAAAGGAGCGAAGAAGCATGGATTTTGTGAGAGTAATAAAAAACAGCAATGATCTAGAAAAGTTCATAGATATACCTGAATCATTAAAAAATAGGAAAGTGGAAGTCATTATCCTTCCCTATGCAGACGAAGAAAATTCAGAACAATCAGAAAAGAAGAGCTTAAGAGGGGCTCTGTCAAAATATAAAAATGAGGATTTGCAGGCTCAAGAAAGCGATGCCTGGTCTCAAGCTGTGATGGATCAATATGAAAATCATTGATGCAAACATTATTCTAAGATACCTGCTTAATGATCATGATGATTTGTCGGCTAAAGCGGCAACGATTATTGAAAATAACAAGGTGTTATTGCTAAAAGAAGTAGTCGTTGAAGTTGTCTATGTTCTTGAAAAAGTGTACAATGTCACAAATGCTGAGATCAGCGATACTCTTTTAGAACTGTTCAAATACGATAATATCGACGTGGATGATATCGAGATATTAGAGGAAGCGCTCATTCTGTTTGGCAGAAGACGACTGGACTTTGTGGATGCCCTTTTGTACGCCTATCATAAAGTAAAGGGATACGAGGTATATACTTTTGATAAGAAGCTGAACAAGGTACTTGAGGAATAGACATCATGATATACTTGTTACAGACCCGCGAGCGAGAAAGCCCACTCCTTGAGGGGTGGGATGAAAGCGAGCCGTTTTCTTATATGGAATGATTCTAAAAAAAACGGTATCCTGTAATCGTCACAAGGAGGTGAATCCATGCCGACGATCACACTAAGGCTGGAACTGCACAACCCAACGAAAGTCAAACAAGACATGTATGAACGGATGACAGAAGTGAATACCGCGTTTGCGAATTGGCTGTTGAATCATCCCGARCTGAATCAAGCGACGAGCAAAATTTTTAAAGAGTTTTCGTCGCAGCGGTTTCCTTCTGCTATCGTGAATCAAACGATTCGAGAAGTGAAGTCCCAAAAGAAAAACCAGAAAACAAAGAAGTTCCGAACATTATGGTGTTGCTTTAACAATCAAAACGTAAAGGTTGAAAAGAAAGGAGAGTTCTACACYGTTTCATTCCCCACACTGGAGAAGCGAATTGGCGTGCCGGTGGTCACGCGTCCCTATCAAGAAGCATGGCTGAATCGGCTGCTCGATGGAACCGTCAAACAAGGGGCAGCCAAGCTCTACAAAAAGAGAAAGAAATGGTRCTTGGCTGTTGCGATCACAGTTGAAGTCCAACAACGGGAAGAAACGAAGGCAATGGGCGTTGACCTAGGACTTCGCTATATTGCCGTTGCCAGCGTGGGAACGAAATCGTTGTTTTTCAAGGGCAACCAATGCGCTTTCATTCGCCGACGATACGCGGCTTTGCGTCGAAAGTTGGGCAAAGCCAAGAAGCTTCATATGATTCGCAAAATCGGCCGTAAAGAGTCCCGCTGGATGAAGGATAKGAACCATAAAATCAGCCGCCAAATCGTTCGTTTTGCCCTCGCCAACGGTGTTGGCGTGATTCGGATGGAAGATTTGACAGGGATTCGGAAACGGGCAACATCGGCCAAAGAAGCAGGACGAAGCCTTCACTCTTGGGCGTTTCATCAACTGCAAACGATGATTGCCTATAAAGCGGAAATGGCGGGCATTCGGGTGGAGTGGGTGAAGCCGACCTACACGAGCCAAACATGCCGATGCGGGCATCGAGAGAAAGCGAACCGAAACGGCATCCGCTTCCGATGCCAAAAGTGCGGATACACCCTCCATGCCGACTTGAATGGCGCCATTAACATCGCCAAAGCGATTTCGGGCTTGAGCGCCTAATCTAGCGCACTGGTCACAGGTGCGCCGCCCATTGGGGTACATCTTAACCCGATGGGACGGGGTGATGACACACCCCCGAACTTGGGCGTTGTCCGAACCAGAAATGGATGAGGACGCGAACGACCCAAGAATCCCGCGCCTTTAGGTGTGTGGAGTGTCAACAGCAATCCAAGTGAACCGAAAAAAGTTCCCGCAAAGTCTTGATTGGCTCGAAAAAATCGAATGGTTGCTGGTCGTGTATAGAAAAAAAGATTGATTTTTCATCCCCACCTTGTTACATTAAAAATGGTTCAATCATTGAACAAAATGGGTGCGTACCGGTTTCCAACGCGTTGACCTAGGAAATAGTTCAATCATTGAACAAATGGGGAGGTGAGTGAATGATGGGACGAAACATCGATGAGTGGATTGACCGCTATTTGTCCGTGTCGTTTCTCGTGATGAAACGCGGAGCAGCGCTTGTCAAAGACAGCCTTTGCGAAGAGATGACGCACGATCAATATTATTTGCTTCGCTACATCCGGCGGCGGGGGACGTGCACGTCAACGGAGCTTGCGGCAATGTTCGGCGTGAACAAAAGCGCGGTGACGGCGATGACGAATCGCCTCGTCGACAAAGGCTGGCTGCGCCGCGACCGCGATGAGAGCGACCGGCGAGTCGTTGTCTTAACGCTGACGGAACAAGGGGAAGCATGGATCGCGGAAATGGACCGAAACGTCTATCGGCTCGTGGAAGAGGTGATCGCTCGTTTCCCTGAAGAAGAAATTGAAACGTTCATCCGCACGTATGAACGGTTGGCCCACGTGCTGCAGGAGGTGGAAGAAGCGAAATGAGGGCGATTATCAAAGGAAGATGGTTCGTGCTTGCGGCGTGGATCATCATGGCGGCGGTGCTCATGATGACCGCGCCGAACATGGGCGAGCTTGTCCGCGAAAAAGGGCAGCTGAGCGTGCCGGACGGCTACTCGTCGTCATTGGCGGCAAAATTGATCAAAGAGGCAAACGGCCAGGAAAACAAACAAAATGAACGATCCGCGGTGCTTGTCTTTTACAAAAAAGGCGGGCTGACGGCGGGCGATAAAAAAGAGATTGAACGGGCGGTAAACGCGCTCGAAAAGAAAAAAGAGGAACTTCATGTAACGAACATCGTCTCGCCGTTTGCCAACCGGGAGCTGGAAAAAGAACTCGTTTCCAAAGATGGAACGACGATGCTCGTTTCCGTCAGCATCGACCCGGCCGGGCGGACGGCGAAGCAATTGACCGACGCCCTGTATAAAGCGGTCGATGGCGTCAAGGTCGAGCATTATTTCACCGGCGGCTGGATGATCGATGAAGATGTCGTGACGAGCTCGCAGGAAGGCGTGAAGAAAACGGAAGGGATCACTGTCGTCTTTATTTTAATTGTGTTGCTCGCCGTGTTCCGCTCGCCGGTGGCGCCGCTCATTCCGCTGCTCGCGGTCGGGGCGACGTATGTCGTCTCGCAGTCGGTCGTTGCGTTTTTAGTAGATAAAGTGAATTTCCCGCTGTCGACGTTCACGCAAACGTTTTTAGTCGCGGTGTTGTTTGGCATTGGGACCGACTATTGCATTTTGTTGCTGAGCCGGTTTAAAGAAGAACTGGCGAAACGCGGCGATCGGGTGGAAGCGATCGTCGCCACGTACCGGACGGCTGGGAAAACGGTGGCAGCAAGCGGCATTGCCGTCATGATCGGCTTTGCGGCGATCGGTTTGTCGACGTTTAAGCTGTACCAATCGGCGGCGGCCGTCGCTGTCGGGGTCGCGGTGCTGCTTGTGGCGCTCGTGACGCTTGTGCCGTTTTTCATGGCGGTGCTTGGCGAGAAGCTGTTTTGGCCGGTGCGGGGGAAGCTCGAGCATGGGCAAAGCCGGCTTTGGCTCGCGGCTGGCCGATTTGCGTTCGCCCGTCCGCTTCTGGCGCTGGCGATTGTCGCCGTCGTGACCGTGCCGGTGTTGGCGACGTATGATGGCAAACTGTCGTTTGATTCAATGGAAGAGATCGGCGATCATTATCGTTCCGTCAAAGCGTTTGACATCATTGCCGATCATTTCAATCCGGGAGATGCCATGCCGACGCAGGTGGTATTGAAAAGCAAAGAGCCGCTTGATTCGGAAGAAGGGCTGGCGTTGATTGAGAAAATTAGCCGCGAGATCGAAACGGTTGACGGCGTGGCGAGCGTCCGCTCGGCGACGCGCCCGACGGGTGAGCCGATTAAGGAGCTGTTTGTCACGGAACAGGCGAAACAGCTGAAAAACGGCCTTGGCGCCGGCAAAGAGGGCATTGAGAAAATCGGCTCCGGCCTCGAGGCGGCAAGCCAAAAGTTGTCCTCGTCCGCTCCGCAGCTTAAGCAGGCGTCATCCGGCATCGGCCAGCTCGTCTCCGGAACGGAGCGGCTTGAAGACGGCCTGCGCCAGCTGCAAACCGGTCTCAGCCAAATTGAACAAGGGGTGCGCCGGGGAGCGATGGGCGCCGGTGAGCTGAAAAAAGGCTTAGTGACGCTTCGCGACAATGCGAAAAAGCTGCAGGAAGGCGCGAATCAGCTGCTTGACGGCTACAAGCAGGCGGAACAAGGGCTGTCGGCGCTAAGCGGCCAGTACCGGCAAATCGAAGCGGGATTAAAAGCTGTCGCCGATCAGCTCACCGCCGTGCAGACGATGCTCGGGCAAGTCGAACAGTCACATCCGGAACTCCGTCAAGATGGGCAATACCAACAAGCGAAAATGACGGTCGCCGCCTTGTCCGGTCAGACGAAACAAATGGCGGACGGCCTCACGCAATTGAACGGGGCGCTTGAGCAGGCGCGCGCCGGTTTGGCGAAAGCGAACGAATCGTTCGCCCAACTCGCGGCTGGTCAAGCGGCGGTCAACGGCGGCTTGGATCAAGTCATTGCCGGGCTTGGTGAGCTCGAAGCCGGATTGACGAAAGCGGCCGACGGCCAGAAACAGGCGGTTGAAAAACTGCCGCAATTCTCGGCCGGACTTGAGCAAGTCAACGGCGGCCAGCGCCAATTGCTTGAGCATTTCTCCGCGCTTGGCGGCCAGCTCGGCCAGCTCGTGAACGGCTTGGACCAAAGCGCGTCCGGCCTTCAAAAAGTGGCCAACGGCCTCGGAACGGCGGAAACGTATTTAGCCGATTTGTCATCGGCGCCGGAGAAAGAAATGGCCGGCTGGCACATGCCAAAAGAGGCGCGCGAAAGCAAAGACTTTGCACAGGCGAAAGACGTGTATATGTCGAAAGACCGCCGCATCGTGACGTTCGATGTCATTTTAAAAGAAAATCCGTATTCAACATCGGCGCTCGGCCGCATCGATGACATTCGCGCTGCGGCCGAAC
Source organism: Geobacillus sp. LEMMY01 (assembly GCF_002042905.1). Taxonomy (NCBI): domain Bacteria; kingdom Bacillati; phylum Bacillota; class Bacilli; order Caryophanales; family Anoxybacillaceae; genus Geobacillus; species Geobacillus sp. LEMMY01. Next base: position 194,815 of record NZ_MVKA01000001.1, on the reverse strand, counting down.
GGGCGGTGAAAGGAACGAAGTTGGAAGACGCGACAATCGCTGTCGGCGGAGTCACCAGCACGTACGCGGATTTGCAGACGATTTCGAACGCGGACTATCAGCACACAGCGGTGCTCATGCTCATTGGCATCGCCATCGTGTTGGCGGTGCTGCTCCGTTCGCTCATCATGCCGCTTTATTTGATCTTGTCGCTCGTGTTGACGTACTACACGTCGATGGCTGTCACCGAGCTCATTTTCGTCAACGCCCTCGGCTATGCCGGCTTGAACTGGGCGGTGTCGTTCTTCGCCTTTGTGCTGCTTTTGGCGCTCGGCATTGACTACAGCATCTTCCTCATGGACCGGTTCAACGAATACCGCGGCCGGCCGGTGAAGGAAGCGATGCTGTCGGCGATGGGCCATATGGGGACGGTCATCATCTCGGCCGCCGTCATTTTAGGCGGAACGTTCGCCGCGATGTATCCGTCCGGCGTCTTGTCGCTCTTGCAAATTGCGACGATTGTGTTGACAGGGCTCCTGCTTTACGCCCTCGTCGTCCTGCCGCTTTTCGTGCCGGTCATGGTCCGCACGTTCGGCCGCGCGAACTGGTGGCCGTTTGGGCAGCCGACGGGCGAAGCGGATGGGTTTGAACAACAGAAAATCAGTTAAGATGGCTGGCTGACGCCGCTCCCGTATGATCGGGGAAGCGGTGTTCTTTTTTGGAATGAAGGGAGGGCTGAAAGTATGTCGCCCCTCCTAATCAAGAGAATGTATGTTCTATTCACATTACTTTATCATCTTCCACCGATTCATTCCCCGCAGATGTGGATGGCATGGGAGCGGAGGGAATGGATATAATCCTAAAAAAATATTGAATATTTTTTATTTTGTGTTACTATAGTTGTAAAATATTCAATGTTGGGTGATGAAAATGAAATTGGCAAAAATCACGGTTATATTCTCGGTGACGCTAGCCATTTTTACAGCCCCCCTAATGGTGCGCGCCTATGTTCTAGAACCTTACTATTGGAAAAATGGAGTGAGCGGTCTCACGTACAAATGGGGAAGCAATCTTTAGACCCCCGGCACAGTGATTAGGACGGCTTTTGAGAATGCTCTTTCCGATTGGAATGGAACGCCAACCCCAGTTTGGTTCTCCTACAGCAGCAGTTCTTCCAATACGCTAAACTCCTACTATGTTTCTGACTCTTCCGAATACGGTGTTTGCAACATAACGTACTCCGGCAATTATATACTCTATTTTACGGCTATGGTTAACGCGGGAAACATCAATATCGGAAAAAGCAACGTGGCTCGGAGTGCTGCAGGACATGAATTAGGACGTGGAGGAATGATGTTTCGTTTTCCTCCACTTATTTTTCATCAAGAGCGATTCGATTTCACAAGCATATTTTTTCCGTTTTTGCCCAATGTAAAGTATGATGAGTGATAGAGAACATTCCGGAACCTAAAGGAGGAATGCGGGCATGACGAAACGAGTGCTCATGGTTGTGACGAACCATACGACGATCACGGACGATCATCAAACCGGGCTTTGGCTTGAGGAGTTTGCCGTGCCGTATTTGGTGTTTAAAGAAAAAGGGTATGATGTGAAAGTGGCGAGCATTCAAGGCGGCGATGTGCCGCTTGATCCGCGCAGCATCAATGAAAAAGATCCGTCTTGGGCTGAGGCGGAAGCGGCGCTGAAAAACACGGCGCGCTTAAGCAAAGACGATGCGAACGGGTTTGACGCCATTTTCCTTCCCGGGGGACATGGAACGATGTTCGATTTTCCGGACAACGAAACGCTGCAATACGTCTTGCAGCAGTTTGCCGAAGACGGCCGGATCATCGCCGCTGTCTGTCATGGTCCGTCAGGGCTGGTGAACGCCACATACAAAGACGGTACGCCGATTGTGAAAGGAAAAACGGTCACGTCGTTTACAGACGAAGAAGAACGCGAAGTTGGACTTGACGTCCATATGCCGTTTTTGCTGGAGTCCACCTTGCGCCTGCGCGGGGCGAATTTCGTCCGCGGCGAGAAATGGACCGATTTCTCGGTGCGCGACGGCAACTTGATCACCGGGCAAAACCCGCAATCGAGCCGGAGCACGGCGGAGAAAGTCGTCGCCGCGCTCGAAGAACAGGCATAAACGATATCGGCTGGACTCGTTCATCCATAACAAGACGCGCCAAAAGAGAGGTAGCGTCTTGTTTCTTTTTTGTTTCCGGTAAATTGACAGGTTTGGCTGTGAAGGAGATTGAGGAAATGAGGCAGGGCGGTTCTCAATGAGTCGTAAGGCAATGATCAAATGTCCAATCGTTGTTCATTAATCAACAAATCGCTTTGATTTCACCATTGATTGGAATTTGAACTTTGTTATCATAATAAACAAATGTTGATGATTTTGGGTGTCGGGCGTCAAAATCATTGAGGAATGACAGACAATTCCGCTCTTGCCGCCCGAATCATCAATGAAAGGAGAGGGCAAAAATGGGAGAAACCATTGAGGTCATCCGCAACGGCGCCCAGCCATCCGCGAAAGGGCAAGAAGACTATAATAGTTGGTTTCAATTTTCTAGAAATTTCTCGAGATTATTTGGACTAATGTTGGGTGGAATCTTGGTAGAAACCTTAGAGGGCCGGTGATTTAAGGGAAGATCGGCGGATCCCAACTCTTTCTCTATTAGAGAAACTTAGTCAGATCAACTTTCCTTTCTTAGTCAAGCGCACCAAGTTGAGCGAAAAAACTCGTTTTTCACCAGCCTTTTAGGTATAGTAAATTCATTTATAATTAACGCCTTGTCTTTTTTCATATCTGCAATATTACTATTTCTTTCGGAAATTCCATACGAAAAACAAGCTCTTGTTTCAAAAAAATTTCTCACCGTATGCTCGAGTATAAAGCGAAATGGTACGGACGGACGCTGGTCCGTGTCGGCCACACGTTTCCATCGAGTCAATTGTGCTCGTGTTGCGGGCATCGGCAGGTTGAGGTGAAATCGCTCGACATCCGTCAGTGGGGGTGCCCAAACTGCGGAGCCGAACATGACCGGGACCATAACGCCGCCCGAAATATTTTGCAGGAAGGGCTTCGTTTGCTGTTTTGGCAAGACAGCTGAACCGTGGGACGCACGGGGATGGCTTGGTTAACAGCCTGCCGTAGGGCGGGTGTTCCCAAGAATCTCCCACCTATAAGCGTTAGCGTAGGTGGGAGAGCGTTCAATGTTAAAATAAAGTATAACCGCTAGGGATTGCTGCCGTGGGGCACACGGGGATCGTTCGGTCAACTTCTCATCATCATATGGGAATACATGTGAAGCCCCCACTTCGATATATAGCGGCGCAAGTGGGGGTATGAGGTGGTTCTGCTTTCGTTCTTAGCAGTCGAGGACAAGGGTGGATCGACCTATTATCCGCGCTTGGCGATGGCCAGCGCTTTTTTTGTATTGGCGAAATGAAGCTTGGCGCACGTCTCAAGTGCTTCAGCTCCTCGCTCGCGGATGATCCGGGCCGCGGCTTCGTCAACGATGGCGCCGGCGCCTTTCGGGAGCAAAAGGCCGAAGGTGCGGGATAATCGCTCCATCTCTTCTAAAAACACATAGCGGGCGATGATCGAGGCGGCGGCGACCGCCACGTGCACGCTTTCTGCTTTCGGCAGGCAATGCACCCGCTCGCTTACGATGCGCGTTTCATCAGCGAGGTAGCGGAAATACGAGCTGCGTTCTAAAAATTGATCGATGATGATCGCTTCTGGTTCGATGGGCGCGATGTCGTCAACGAGCTTGGCGAGCGTCCGGTTGTGAAGCAGCGCCTTCATTTTCGTCTGCGGCATGCCGCTTCGCTGCCAGCGGTTATATTCGGCGTTAGTTAGCACGGTGACGGCATAAGGCGCCGTTTCCATGATGGCTGGCGCGATCCGTTTGATCGCTTCATCGTTCAATTGTTTCGAATCTTTCACGCCAAGCGCCGCGATTTTGGCGATATGCGACCGATCAACGTAGGCGGCGGCGACGACGATCGGGCCGAAATAGTCTCCGGTGCCGACTTCATCCGAACCGATCGCAGAAAGCTTCTCGAGCCTATGTTCCAATGGGGACGAGGCGGTCTCTCTCTCCTGTCGTTTGCCTAGATCAGCCCCCCTCTTCCCCATCCATTTCGCTGCTTCTTGCTCGGCCGCTTTCCCTTGAAACAGCACTTTCCCCGAGCGGTAGGCGGTGATCACGACATCCGGGCGCTTGACGGCAAACAAAGCTCCAGCCGGAAGCCGGTCGGACAAGGCGTCTTGGTAGTGGGCGCGCAGCGCATTAAGCAACTGTGGATCCGCGTGAATCACATAGTTTGACAACGTTCGCTCTCTCCTTTATCCTCTTCTGGATCCCTTTGTGTCGTATCTTTCCATTATACCAGCATTCATGATATGATAAACAGTAGGATTTTGCGAAATGGGGGAAGCAGGTTGACAGGGCAGCCAAAAACGCGGGTGAGCGTCCGCATCTATGGTCAAGACTATACGATCGTCGGCGCGGAAAGCCCGGCTCATATCCGGCTCGTGGCCGCGTTCGTTGACGATAAAATGCATGAATTCAGTGAGAAAAATCCGATGCTCGATGTACCGAAGCTGGCCGTTTTGACGGCCGTCAATATTGCCAGTGAGTATTTGAAGTTAAAGGAAGAATACAACCGGCTTCGTGAACAGCTGAAGAAGGAGAAGGATGGGGGACGCGATGATTGATGTCGTGCTGCTGTTTGTCCTGTTGCTGGGGGCGATGATCGGACTCAAGCGCGGCTTTATTCTCCAATTCATTCATATGGCCGGGTTTTTCATTGCCTTTTTCGTTGCTTATAAGTATTATGAGCGGCTTGTACCGACATTGCGCCTTTGGATTCCATATCCGACGTTCGGCGATCCTGAGACGATGAAGCTGCTGTTTCAGAGCACCCATTTAGATGATGCCTATTATCGGGCGATTTCCTTTGCACTCTTATTTTTTGTGGTGAAAATCGTGCTGCAAATCGTCGGCTCGATGCTCGATTTCGTCGCCCAGCTGCCGCTGTTGCGCAGCGTCAACCGCTTGGCCGGGGCGGCGCTCGGATTTGCGGAAGTGTATTTGCTTGTCTTTTTGCTTTTGTATATCGGTGCGCTCGTGCCGATTGACAGCGTCCAAGAACAGCTGCAGCGTTCGCTCATGGCGACCGTGATTGTGAAGCATACGCCGGTGTTGTCGGAGATGCTTGGCAACTGGTGGATTCATGGCCGCGTCTGACGGAGCGCGGCCGCGGTTTTTCGGGAAAGGGAGGGGGACGGCGTGAACGTCCACAAAAAAGAGGTCATCCGCCTGTTGGAAACGATTGCCTTATATATGGAAATCAAAGGTGAGAACCCGTTTAAAGTAAACGCATTTCGCAAGGCGGCAAGCGCGCTGGAAACGGATGAACGAAGCCTGACGGAAATCAGCGACTTTACCGCCATCCCTGGCATCGGCAAAAGCACAGCGGCGATCATCACCGAATTTATCGAAACGGGCTCGTCGTCGGTGCTGAATGAATTAAAACGCGATGTTCCGGAGACGCTGCTTGCCTTGCTCAAACTGCCGGGGCTTGGCGGCAAAAAAATCGCCAAGCTGCATCAAGAGCTTGGCATTGTCGATATGGACGGATTGAAAGAAGCGTGCTTGGCTGGAAAAGTGCGCGTGCTTGCCGGTTTCGGCGCGAAAACGGAAGAAAAGCTGCTGATGGCCATTGAAAAGGCGGGCAAACGCCCCGAGCGGCTGCCGCTCGTCCGGGTGCTCGCGATCGCGGCGGATATTGAACGCCAGCTCGCTTGTCTTGATGGCGTGATCCGCTTCTCGCGGGCCGGCAGCTTGCGGCGCTTGAACGAAACGGTGAAAGATTTGGATTATGTCATCGCCACCGACCGTCCGGCCGAGGTGCGCGACGGGCTGCTCGGTTTTGAGCGCATCCGCGAGGTGATCGCCGCTGGGGAGACGAAAGTGTCGCTTCTTTTTCAGTATGATGATGAAATTGCGGCTGATTTCCGTCTCGTCGGCGAGGACGAGTTTGCGACCGCGCTTCACCATTTTACCGGATCGAAGGACCATAATGTGCGCATGCGCCAGCTCGCCAAAGAGCGCGGGGAGAAAATCAGCGAATATGGCGTGGAAGACCAAGCGACAGGCAAGGTGAAAACGTTCCCCGATGAATCGGCGTTTTACGCCCATTTCGGGCTGCCGTACATTCCGCCGGAGCTGCGTGAAGATGGCACGGAAGTCGAGCGATATTCTTCTGATTATCCACTTGTCCATTTTGACGATATCCAAGGTGACTTGCATATGCATTCGGCATGGAGCGACGGCGCGTGTTCGCTCGAGGAGCTCGCCGAAGCGTGCCGCCGCCGCGGCTATCGGTATATCGCCATTACCGACCATTCGCACTATTTGAAAGTCGCCAACGGCTTGACCCCGGATCGGTTGCGGCGCCAGCGCGAGGAAATTGAACGGCTGAACGCGCGCTACAGCGATCTGACCATTTTAGCCGGCATCGAGATGGATATTTTGCCCGACGGGACGCTCGATTACGACGATGACGTGCTCAAGGAGCTTGATTTTGTCATCGCCGCCATTCACTCTGCGTTCAAACAGCCGCGCGAGACGATCATGAAACGGCTTGAAGCGGCGCTTCGCCACCCGTACGTCGATGTCATCGCCCACCCGACCGGGCGGCTGATCGGCCAGCGCGACGGCTATGACGTCGATATCGAGCGGCTCATCGAGCTGGCGGCCGAGACGAACACAGTGCTTGAGTTAAACGCCAACCCGAATCGGCTCGATTTGTCGGCGGCCTACGTGAAAAAAGCCCAGGAAGCGGGGGCGTACATTGCCATCAACACGGACGCCCACCATTTGGACATGCTCGAGGATATGGCGATCGGCGTAGCGACGGCAAGAAAAGGTTGGATCCATAAGGAAACGGTCATCAACACATGGCCGCTTGAAAAGCTGCAACAGTTTTTGCGCGACAAACGAAAGAAATGAATCAGCTGGGGGTCAGATACGTGCAACAAAAAGTGCTTCACACCTTGGAGTTCGATAAAGTGAAAGAGCAGTTGGCCGAGCATGCGTCCTCGCCGCTCGGTTTGGAAAAAATCGACGCTCTCATACCGTCTTCTGACTTGGAGGAGGTGGCCGCCTGGCTTGACGAAACGGATGAAGCCGCCGCTGTTTTGCGGATGCGCGGCTATGCGCCGCTTGACGGAGTGGTCGACATCCGTCCGCATCTCAAGCGGGCGGCGATCGGCGGCACGCTCAGCCCACAAGAGTTGCTTGAAGTGGCGGCGACAGCGGCCGCAAGCCGGAAGATGAAACGGTTGATTATGGATCTGCATGAAGAGTACGGCGGGTTGGCGCGCCTAGCCGGTTATGCCGATGAGCTCGTCGAGGTGCCGGCGCTTGAAGAGGACATTCGCCGCTCGATCGATGACCATGGCGAAGTGCTGGATGCCGCAAGCGACCGCCTCCGCTCGCTGCGCGGGCAAATTCGGTCAGTGGAAGCGCGCATCCGCGAGAAGCTTGAGAGCATCATTCGCTCGCCGTCGGCGCAAAAGCGGCTGTCGGACGCCATCATTACGATCCGCAATGACCGATATGTCATCCCGGTGAAACAAGAGTATCGCGGCGCCTACGGCGGCATCGTCCACGACCAGTCGGCGTCCGGGGCGACGCTGTTTATTGAGCCGCAGGCGGTCGTCGAGTTGAACAATGCGCTCCGCGAAGCGCGGGCGAAAGAAAAGCAAGAAATCGAACGCATTTTGCGCGAACTTTCGGCAAAAGTCGCCGAGCAGGCCGAGCCGCTTGCGCGGGCGGTCGAAGCGCTCGCGGCGCTTGATTTTGCGTTCGCCAAGGCGAAATACGCCCGTCGGTTGCAAGCCGCGAAGCCAGCGGTCAATAGCCGAGGCTATCTTCGTTTTTTGCAGGCACGCCATCCGCTGCTGGATCAGGACAAGGCGGTGCCCAATGATATTGAATTGGGCGGCGACTATACGACGATCGTCATCACCGGGCCGAACACCGGCGGGAAAACGGTGACTCTAAAAACGATCGGCTTGTTGACGCTCATGGCGCAAGCGGGGCTGTTCATCCCGGCGGCCGACGGATCGGAAGCAGCGGTGTTCCGTTCCGTTTTCGCCGATATTGGCGACGAGCAGTCGATCGAACAAAGCTTGAGCACGTTCTCGTCCCATATGGTCAATATTGTTGATATTTTGCGCCATGTCGATGGTGAAAGCCTCGTGCTGTTTGATGAGCTTGGGGCTGGCACCGATCCGCAGGAAGGGGCGGCGCTCGCGATCGCCATCTTGGATGAAGTGCACGGGCGCGGGGCGCGGACGGTGGCGACGACGCATTATCCCGAGTTGAAAGCGTACGGCTACAACCGTCCCGGTGTCGTGAACGCCAGCGTCGAGTTTGACACCGAAACGCTCCGCCCGACGTATAAACTGTTGATCGGCATCCCCGGCCGCAGCAACGCCTTTGACATTTCACGCCGCTTGGGGCTTGATGAGCGGATTATCGAGCGGGCGAAAGCGCAAGTGAGCGCTGAAAGCCATAACGTGGAAAACATGATCGCGTCGCTTGAACGAAGCAAAAAGCAAGCGGAGGAAGAGGAAGCGCGGGCGCGCGCGGCGCTTGAGGAAGCCAAGCGGCTGCGCGCCGAGTGGGAGCAAAAGCTCGAAGCGCTGGAAGAGGAAAAAGAAGAGCGGCTTGCCGAAGCGGCGCAAAAAGCAGCCGACATCATCCGCACCGCGGAACGCGAAGCCGAGCGGATCATTCAAGAGCTGCGCCGCTTGCAAAAAGAAAAGCGGGCGGAAGTGAAAGAGCATGAGCTCGTCGAGGCGAAACAGCGGCTCGCTGCCGCTATGCCGAAAGTGGAGAAGCGGAAAAAGGCGAAAAAGGCTGCTTCGCGCCATATGTTCCAACCGGGCGATGAAGTGAAGGTGACGAGCCTCAACCAAAAAGGCTATCTCATCGAGAAAGTGTCCGATGATGAATGGCAAGTGCAGCTCGGCATTTTGAAAATGAAAATTCATGAAAAAAATCTCGAGTACATCGGCAGCGCGCCGGCGAAAGAAGTAACGCCGGTTGCGACTGTGAAAGGCAAGGACGCCCATGTGAGCCTCGAGCTTGACTTGCGCGGCGAACGGTACGAAGACGCTCTCATTCGGCTTGAAAAATACTTGGATGATGCCGTGCTCGCCGGATATGCGCGCGTTTCGATCATCCACGGCAAAGGGACGGGCGCGCTCCGCCAAGGAGTGCAGCAGTTTTTAAAACAACACCGGGCGGTGAAAAGCTTCCGGTTCGGAGAGGCGAATGAAGGCGGCACCGGGGTGACGATCGTTGAACTGAAATGATGGGGGCGATGGCAATGGCGTCGTTTTGGGAGCACGACATGGTGAAAACGGCGGCCAATTTCAGCGTCGCCGTGTTGTGCATCGTCGTCTTTTTAGCCGTATTTGAATTGGTGACAAAGTACAAAAACTGGGAAGAGATTCGCAAAGGCAATGTGGCGGTGGCGATGGCAACCGGCGGGAAAATTTTCGGCATCGCCAACATTTTTCGCTATGCGCTCGCCCGCCATGAGTCGCTGCTGTCGATGATTGGCTGGGGGCTGTACGGGTTTTTGCTTCTGCTCGCCGCGTACTTTATTTACGAATTTTTGACGCCGAAATTCAATATTGATGACGAAATTGCCAATGATAACCGGGCGGTCGGCTTTATTTCCATGGTGATTTCCGTCGGCTTGTCGTTTGTCATCGGCGAAGGCATTCAGTAAAGGGGAACAACGAATGAACGGAGTAGTGAAATGGTTGTTGATTGCGGTCGGGCTGCTTTTGGTCGGCGGCATCGTCTATATGGCGGTGCGCAACCGGTCGGTCGATGTGCTGGCGAAAATCTTGTTTGTCATCTGCGCGTGCTTTTTCTTCGTTGGTTTGGTGTACTGGTTTTGGTAACGCTCGGTTCAAGCCCGGCGTTCTTTTTTTTGATGAAAAATTGAAAATAGTAAAATAAAATAGAAGTAAGGGGGGATTGGGATGGAAAAACCGTGGCTCGCTCACTATCCGCCGGAGATCCCGCATACGCTCGATTATCCAAAGAAAACGCTTTCTGACTATTTGCGGGAGACGACCGAACAGTTCGGAGGCCATGAGGCGATCGACTTTTTGGGCAAGACGATGACGTTTCGCGAGCTGTACGAGCAAGCGTTGACATTCGCGCATTATTTGCGGACGATCGGATTGAAAAAAGGGGATCGGGTGGCGATTATGCTGCCGAACTGCCCGCAGGCGGTCATCAGCTACTACGGGACGCTCATGGCCGGCGGCATCGTCGTGCAGACGAACCCGCTTTACACCGAGTATGAGCTTGAATACCAGCTGAACGACAGCGGCGCCTCGGTGCTCGTGACGATGGATATCCTGTATCCAAAGGCGGAAGGATTGAAAGGGAGAACGCCGGTCAAACATTGGATTGTCACGAGAATGCAAGATTATTTGCCCACGGTGAAGAAATGGCTGTATCCGCTTGTGCAGCGGAAGCAAAACATGCCCATCGTCCGCATCAAGGAAAACGAAACCGTTCATATGTTCCGCACGATCGTCAGTCGGAAGGAAACCGCTCCGATCGAGGTGGACATCGATCCGGTGGAAGATGTGGCGCTGCTGCAATATACAGGCGGCACGACGGGGCATCCGAAAGCGGCCATGTTGACGCATCGCAACTTGATCGCCAATACGCTCATGTGCGCCCATTGGGTGTATAAATGCGAAAAAGGAAAAGAAACGGTGCTCGGTGTGCTTCCGTTTTTCCATGTGTACGGAATGACGACGGTGATGAATTTGTCCGTGATGATGGCAAGCAAAATGGTGCTGCTCCCGCGGTTTGATGTGAAGCAAACGTTGAAAACGATCGAGCGCACCCGGCCGACGATGTTTCCAGGCGCGCCGACGATGTACATCGCTTTGTTGAACCATCCGGATTTGCCGAAATATGATTTATCCTCGATCAACGTCTGCATCAGCGGCTCTGCTCCGTTGCCGGTTGAAGTGCAGGAGCAGTTTGAGCGGGCGACGGGCGGAAAATTGATTGAAGGCTATGGGTTAACCGAGGCGTCCCCTGTCACCCACAGCAACTTTCTTTGGGATGGGGAGCGGGTGAAAGGAAGCATCGGCGTCCCGTGGCCGGATACGGAGGCGAAAATCGTTTTGCTTGAGACGGGAGAAGAAGGAAAGCCCGGCGAGATTGGGGAGATCGTGGTGCGCGGGCCGCAAGTGATGAAAGGCTACTGGAATCGTCCGGAAGAGACCGAGCAAGTGCTGCGTGACGGATGGCTATACACTGGCGACATCGGATATATGGATGAGCGGGGGTATTTTTATATCGTCGACCGCAAGAAAGATGTCATTATCGCCGGCGGTTACAACATTTACCCGCGCGAAGTCGAAGAAGCGCTGTACGAGCACCCGAAAGTGCAGGAAGCGGCCGTGATCGGCGTTCCTGATCCGTACCGCGGCGAGACGGTGAAAGCGTTCGTCGTGTTAAAGCCGGGGGAAACGTGCAGCGAAGAGGAGCTTGACGCGTTTATGCGCCAGCGCCTGGCTGCTTACAAAGTGCCGCGCATCTACGAGTTCCGCAGTGAATTGCCGAAGACGGCGGTTGGCAAAATTTTGCGCCGCGTGCTGGTCGAAGAGGAGAAAAAGAAGCTTGACAAATCGGCAGAATTGCCCGTAAAATGAAAATATGAATGATGGTTCATTCATTTGACGGATGGAAAGTGAGAAAAGGAGAATCGATATTGCGGAGGGAAAAGCCAAAGTTTAAACAAATCATTGACGCTGCCGTCGTCGTCATCGCCGAGCATGGCTACCATCAAGCCCAAGTGTCGAAAATCGCCAAGCAGGCCGGCGTCGCCGACGGCACGATCTACCTTTATTTTAAAAACAAAGAGGATATTTTAATTTCGCTTTTTCAGGAAAAGATGGGGGCGTTCATCGAGAAAATTGAACAAGAGACAGAAGGAATTTCAAGCCCCCTAGAGAAATTGTATGTATTGGTGAAAACTCATTTTTCCGCCCTCGCCGCCGATCCGCATATGGCGGTCGTGACGCAGCTTGAGCTGCGCCAGTCGAACAAAGAGCTGCGCCATCGCATCAATGAGGCGCTGAAAGGATATTTGCGGCTCATCGACCGCATTATCATCGAAGGGATGGAAAAAGGGGAGTTTCGCCATGATTTAGACGTCCGGCTCACTCGGCAAATGATCTTTGGCACCCTTGATGAAACGGTGACGACATGGGTGATGAACGAGCAAAAGTATGACTTGGCCGCCCTCGCCGATCCGGTGTACGAACTGTTGATCAAAGGGTGCGCCGCCGGGCGTTAGGATAGGCAGAAAGGAGAGAGGCTTCATGGACTTTTTTCGTTTGGCGAAAGAGGAGTTCGTCGCCATCGTGACGTTTTCACGGCCGCCGGCGAACGCCCTTTCATCAGCGGTTTTGAAAGAGCTTTCAACTATGTTGGACGAGCTCGAGACCGATCCGGAAGTGCGCGTCGTGCTGCTTCACGGCGAAGGCCGGTTTTTCTCTGCGGGCGCCGACATTAAAGAGTTCACATCCGTCGCTTCCGACGAGGAGGCGTCCGGTTTGTCGCGCAACGGCCAGCTGGTGATGGAGCGAATCGAACGCTTTTCCAAACCGGTGATTGCTGCTATTCACGGCGCGGCGCTGGGCGGCGGACTGGAGTTGGCCATGAGCTGCCATATCCGCATCGTGGCAGAAAACGCAAAGCTCGGCTTGCCGGAGCTGCAGCTTGGCATCATCCCTGGATTTGCTGGAACGCAGCGGCTCGTGCGCTATGTCGGTTTTGGCAAAGCGGCGGAAATGATGTGGACAAGCGAGCCGATCACCGGACTCGAAGCGGTCGAATGGGGGCTGGCTAACAAGGCGGTGCCGGAAGAGCGGCTTCTTGACGAAGCAAAAGCGTTGGCGAAAAAGATCGCTGCCAAAAGCCCGATTTCCGTCCGCGCGACCATTGAACTGCTCAACGCCGCGAAGGAAAAATCGTTCGCCGAGGCAGTGCGCGAGGAAGCGGAATGGTTTGGCCGCGTGTTTGTATCCGAGGATGCAAAAGAAGGCGTGCAGGCGTTTTTGGAAAAACGGCCGCCTGTTTTTCAAGGAAAATAATGATGTTTGAATGTTGGCAACTGAAACAATTGTTCGAGGAGGGGAACGACGTGAACATTTTTGTATTAATGAAACGCACCTTTGACACTGAAGAAAAAATCTCCATCGTCAATGGCAAGATTAACGAGGAAGGCGCCGAATTTATCATCAATCCTTACGATGAATACGCCATTGAAGAAGCGATTCAAGTGCGCGACAAACACGGGGGCGAAGTGACGGTCGTCACCGTTGGCAGCGAGGAGGCGGAAAAAGAGCTGCGCACGGCGTTGGCGATGGGCTGCGATAAAGCGGTGCTCATCAACATCGACGACGATGTCGAAGAACAGGACCAATATACGACGGCGAAAGTGCTCGCCGAGTATTTAAAAGACAAAAATCCGGATTTGATTTTGGCCGGCAATGTCGCCATTGACGGCGGCTCCGGGCAAGTCGGCCCGCGCGTCGCGGAATTGCTCGGCATTCCGTACGTGACGACGATCACGAAACTTGACATTGCCGATGGCGGCAAAGTGACCGTTGTGCGCGACGTCGAGGGGGATGAGGAAATCATTGAAACGTCGCTGCCGCTCCTTGTTACTGCTCAACAAGGGCTGAATGAACCGCGCTATCCATCGCTGCCAGGCATTATGAAGGCGAAGAAAAAGCCGCTTGACGAGCTGGAGCTTGACGACTTGGACCTTGATGAAGAGGATGTCGAAGCAAAAACGAAAACGATCGAAGTGTTCTTGCCGCCGAAGCGCGAAGCGGGCAAAATTTTGCAAGGCGAGATCGCCGATCAAGTGAAGGAACTCGTTCAGCTACTCCGTTCTGAAGCGAAAGTGGTATAAGCCGGAACCGCTGTCGGCGTTCGGATGAAAAACAACGGGGAATCAAAGGATAGGGGGACTGAAAGAATGGCACGCAAAGTCTTGACATTGGCGGAAGTACGCGACGGATCGCTGCGAAACGTTTCCTTTGAAGCAATCGCGGCGGCCAAAACGATCGCCGAAGGCGGGGAAGTCGTCTCGGTGCTTGTCGGCGATCAAGTGCAGGCGCATGCGAACGAACTCATTTACCGCGGTGCGGACCGCGTCGTCGTCATTGAACATCCGAATTTGAAATTTTATACATCAGATGGCTATTCGCAAGCGTTAAAAGCCGTGATTGACAAAGAGCAGCCGGAAGGCATCGTCTTCGGCCATACGGCCCTTGGCAAAGACTTGTCGCCGAAATTGGCCATCAAGCTTGACGCTGGTCTCATTTCGGACGTCATCGCGGTCGAAGAAGCGGGCGGCAACATTGTGTTCACGCGCCCGATCTACTCCGGCAAAGCGTTTGAAAAGAAAATCGTCACCGACGGCATCATTTTTGCGACGGTGCGTCCGAACAACATCGCGCCGCTCGAGCGCGACGAGTCGCGCTCAGGCAGCGTGGAAGCGCTTGCCGTCGAGATTAAAGACTTGCGCGCGATTGTCAAAGAAGTCGTCCGCAAAACGGCGGAAGGCGTCGACTTGACCGAGGCGAAAGTGATCGTCGCCGGCGGCCGCGGCGTCAAAAGCGCCGAGGGCTTCAAGCCGCTCAAAGAGCTCGCGGAAGTGTTGGGCGGCGCGGTCGGCGCTTCGCGCGGGGCGTGCGATGCCGGCTATTGCGACTACTCACTGCAAATCGGGCAAACGGGGAAAGTCGTCACGCCGGACCTTTACATCGCTTGCGGCATCTCAGGCGCCATCCAGCATTTAGCGGGGATGTCAAACTCGAAAGTCATCGTCGCCATTAACAAAGACCCGGAAGCCAACATCTTTAAAGTCGCGGACTACGGCATTGTCGGCGATTTGTTCGAAGTCGTTCCGCTCCTCACCGAAGAGTTCAAAAAACTGAAAGTGCATTCGTAATGAACAACACGGGCGGCTGCAGCCGTCCGTTTTTTGACGGATAAATTCCGCGGCAAAAGCGAATAGTAGAAACGAAGCAAAACATTCGCGCCGACTTGCATTCCATGGTATACTTTGCTTGCAGCATTCAAGAAGATGGGAGGGAATCCATATGGCGATTGTCAACGCCACTGACCAAACGTTCGCCGCGGAAACGAAAGACGGCCTCACGCTCGTTGACTTCTGGGCGCCATGGTGCGGACCGTGCCGCATGATCGCTCCGGTGCTTGAAGAGCTTGACCGCGAAATGGGCGACAAAGTCAAAATTGTCAAAGTGAATGTCGATGAAAACCAAGAAACAGCGTCGAAGTTCGGGGTCATGAGCATCCCGACGCTGCTCGTGTTCAAAAACGGCGAACTCGTCGATAAAGCGATCGGCTACCAGCCGAAAGAGGCGCTTGTGCAGCTGGTTGGCAAACATGTGTCATAACGGAGAAAGAAGGAAATCCAGAGGGGAAGAAGCCTCTGGATTTTTTCTTTTTCAAATCAAAAAAAGGTTCCCAGAAACGGTCGCTGCCCGGCTTTGCGAGTATGAACAGTTGGGAATCCGCTATTTCATTACTATCCGGTTACCCGCATTTAGAGGAAGCTTATCGGGTGGCCGAGCTGCTGTTTCCGCTGCTGCCGCTGGATACCTCTCCCTCCTCTTCTTCTATTCGGGTGGGAAGTTGTCGGCCACGAGTTTTTCCCGAGTGTGATTAAAGTGTGATCAGTTAGGAAGAGAGGATTTCCGGTAAGAGGGGAGTCCTCTCTTTTTTCATCATGTATTGACATTGAAATTCATTTTCTCTTATAATCTTATTGTATTGATATTGATTATCATTTTTTGGATGTGTGAACGGGGGGATACATAATGTCATTGAAATGGAAGTGGCTGGCCGTGTTCGCCGCCGCAGCGTTGGCGCTTGGAGCGTGCGGCCAGAACAAACAGACGACGGGGACAGAAAAAGAAAGCAGCAGCCAAACGGCCGTAGAGAAACAAAAAGAGCCGAAAGAGGAAGCGAAGGCGGAGAACGAGAAGGAAGAAGCGGAAGTCGATTATGCAGGAGCGTTCAGCGAAGTGTTGGCGGAGCTTGAGAAAGCGAAGCAAGGCGAGGCGGTCGACTACGGCAAGGTGGAGAGCATCTACAAAGAAACATTGCAGCCGCTTGTACAAAAACGTGATGCGGAATTTGAAGATACGCTTGACCAACATATTACCACTGCACTGGCGGCCGGCAAAGACGGATCGCTTGAGCCGTTGGTCGTCAAACAAATTTTTGACAAGCTGATGCAAAAAGTGTTTTACACGACAATCCAACATGAGTTTACGGAAGCAGAAGAGCATTGGGCCAATAAGGAAGAAGTAAAGGAAGAGCTTGAGGAAGCTAAAACATTTTACGCGATTTTGCAGTCGACCGTGGAAAAGCGCGATGCGGCTTACGGAACGAAGCTGGTTGACGCGATCAACGGGGCGTTTGCCCAAATGGAGCAAGCGGTCCAAAACGATGATGCGCTGGCGTTTGCCCTCGGCAAGCAAGTGGTTGACAAAACATTGATGAAAACGTTCTATTTAGCGAGTGGGGCGCTGCCGCACGGCTATGCGGCGAAGGCGGCGGCCGCGGCCAAAGAAAACGCCGAAGAAGCCAAAGTGGAGCAGGCGGAAGGCTGGGCGTTTTATCAATCCGTCTATCCGTATATGAAACGGCATGCCGCTGAAGAAGCGGACTACATTTTGAAACAGTTTGACCTGCAAACCGATGTCAAAACGCTCGATCCGAAAGCGGTGAACCATGCGTTCGTGCGCGGATGGGCGAAAGTGGCGCTTCACGAATATGAAGAAAGCAAAGAAAATTGGGGGCAAGACAAGTCGGTGATCACCGCCTTAGAAGGCGCGCTCTTTATTCACATGATCGAAAATGATATAAAAGCGCTGCTCGGCGACAAGGCGTATGACACGTTGAACGACCAAGCGGCGCGCTACTTAGAAGCAACGAAGGCGAAAAATAAAACCGAGGCGGACAAATGGCTGCCACAAATTGAAGCCGCCCTGCAACAAGTGATCGAAAAGGCGAAATAACCTAACAAACAAAGGTGTCCGCAGGGCGCTCTTTTTTCACAAGTGTCAGCCGCTCCGGATGACGTCTATACGTCCACCCATCCTTCCGTCGGTTCGGCCGCACGCCTCAATGAATGGAAACATTTGGTTTTATCCCGTGACCCGCGACTTTCGACGGTTGCTATGGTAAGATGCTAATGGAGATGGAATTCAGTAATGGGGGGAAACTGGTGAAAGTTGTGGTGACTGGAGGGGCAGGGTTTATCGGCAGCCATCTGGCCGCCTGCTTGAGCGATCAAGGATACGAAGTGGCTGCCATTGATTGTTTTCATCCGTATTATTCCATAGAGCGGAAAGAGCGGCAGTTTGAGGCGCTTACCGGCGGTCGGGTGCCGCTTGTCCGCTTGGATTTGCTTGATGGGGAGCGAACGAAAAGGTGGCTGGCCGAGTTTCGCCCTGATGTTGTCTACCATTTGGCGGCGCTGCCGGGCGTTCCGTATTCCCTCGAGGAGCCGCTCGCGTATATCGACTATGACATTAAAGCGACAGTCAATGTGTTGGCGGCGGCGGGGGAAGCCGGGGCGGCGCATGTGCTGTTTGCCTCATCGTCATCGGTGTACGGCGACCGCGGCAACGTCCCGCTCCGGGAAGAGATGGCTGACGGCCGCGTCGTTTCGCCGTATGCGGCGGCGAAATACGGAGCGGAATCGTTTTGTCATGCCTATGCCCATTTGTATGGCTACCAAATGACGATCTTCCGCTATTTCACCGTTTACGGGCCGTGGGGGCGTCCGGATATGGCGATCGGCACGTTTTTGCGCCGATTGCTGTCGGGCGAGGAGATTGTCGTGTATGGCAAGGGGACGGCGCGCGATTATACGTACATCGATGATATTGTGGAGGGCATGATCGCAGCACTTCACCGCAGCGGCGGGCGAAGCGAAGTGTTCAACTTGGGCGCCGGGACGCCCGTCACTATGGAGCAGCTGCTCGCTGAGTTGCGGAAGCACTTTCTCGATATGAAAATCGTGCACGCGCCGGAGCGGAAAGGTGATGTGAAAGCGACATGGGCGGACATCACGAAGGCGGAGCGGGCGTTTGGCTACAAGCCGAAGGTGGCGTTTGCCGAAGGGCTCGCCCGCACGGTGGCGTGGGCGCGTGAATATGAGCGGTAAACCGGCGGCCGGCGCGGTGGTGCTCATATTTTGGCGGTCCGACTGGCAGGCGGTGCGGGGCGTATGGAGAAAGGAAAGGGAGAGGCAATGAAAGAAGCATCACGGTTTGAAAAAATTGCGGCGCGCTGCTGGAATTTGCTGAATGAAGGAAAGCCGTTCACGCCGATTTTTGTCGTGGGAACGATGAGCATCTACCATGCCGCTGATCTTATGGACGGCCATGCATGGACATGGCTGCTTGGCCTGACAGCGGTGCTGCCGCTGTTTGTTGTCTATTACGTGTATGATTACCCACTGTTTTTGCGCAATTATTTATGGATCCCTTATGTCGTGTTTCTCATCGTTTGGTCGTTCGCTGATGCGTCGTTGTTGTTGTTGGCGGCCGGGCTTTACTTTTTCTTTACCGTCTTTTTTTGGGGAACGCTCTATTACCATTTGCGCATCGGCACGTCATGGTGGAATTTCACCCGCTTTTGGAAGCTGGTGCTGAAAAACAGCGATTCAACAAGCGGCAATGCTCAAGAACAGCTGCCGAAAGTCTTTCTCCTTTTGTCTGTTTGGGAATATGCGTCGATCCAAGTGGAACGAGGGACGGATTTGGCGCCGCTGTACGGGGCGCTTTGGCTGTTTGCCGCTGGGGTGTGGCTGTTTTCATGGATTTTGCATCGGAATTTGTTCGACTGGCAGCCGGAGGTCATTCCGACTTACACGAACAACGTGCCGGCTCCGACAGCGCCGATGAGTGACAAAGTGTATGTCATCGTCATTGACGGGATGCGCAAAGACCGGTTTGAGGCGGCGAATGCGCCGTTTTTGAAACGGCTGCGCGCCCAAGGGACGGAGTTTGCGCAAATGGAAACGGTCTATCCGGCGCGCACGGTCGTCTGCTTTACATCGATGCTCACCGGCACGTATCCGTTTGAGCACGGCATTCGCTCGAATATGGTATGGAAGCTCGGAGCGAAAGTGGAAACGATCTTCGACTCGCTCCGCAAAGTAGGGAAAACAGGCCGCTTGCTTGGCATCGCTCATTTGGTCGACTCATTTGGAGAGGATGTTGAAACCGTGACGGCGGTGATGCCCAATGACCTTGCCGATCGCTACATTATCGAGCGAGCGAAACGCATCGTTGAGGAACAACATCCGGATTTGCTTGTCGTGCAATTGATCGCCACCGACCAGACCGGCCATAGCCGCGGTGTGCTGTATGACGAGTATATCGAAAAAATTGAAGAAACCGATGCTTTAATCGCTGAGTTTGTCGGCTGGCTTGAGGAACGCGGCGAGCTCGAGCGCGCGACGTTGATCGTTTGCGCTGACCATGGCCAGGCGGATGGCATCGGCGGCCATGGTCATTTGGATGAAGGGGAGCGGTACGTGCCGTTTTTTATGTATGGTCCCGCGATTGCGGCAGGAAAACGGATCGATGAGAAAAAAAGCCTCGTCTCGCTGGCGCCGACGATCGCCTATTTGCTCGGCGCGCCGTATCCGAGCCATAGCCGTGGTCCGGTTTTGATCGAGGCGATGCGAAAGGAGGAGAGCGATGAAGAAGCAGCGCGTCATCGTCTTTTTGCCGGCGCACAATGAAGAAGAAGCGATAGGGGAAGTGATTCGTCGCATTCCGCGCCATTTCCATCCCGATGTAGAGGTCAGCGTCTTGGTCATTGATGACGGGTCGACCGATCGGACCGCTGAAGCGGCGCAAGAAGCGGGAGCCGATTACATTTGCCGCTGGCTGGAAAACCGTGGCCTCGGGGCGGCGGTGCGGCGAGGGCTTGAAGAGTGTGTCCGTCTTGGCGCGGATATCGGCGTGATGATCGATGCCGACAACGAATATCCGCCGGAACAAATTCCGGACCTTTTGGCGCCGATTTTCGCCGGCGAAGCGGACTATACGATCGGCTCGCGCTTCCTTGGCACGATTCGCGGCATGAAATGGCATCGCCGCCTCGGCAACTATTTGTTCACTTGGCTGCAGTCGCTCCTTCTCGGCCAGCGGCTGTATGACGGGCAATCGGGGATGCGCGCCTTTTCGCGTCAGGCGATGGAGGAGGCGGAAATCATCCACGATTACAACTACGCCCAAGTGTTGACGCTCAATTTAGTGCGCAAAGGATTTCGCTTGAAAGAAGTGCCGATCCGCTACCAAGTGCGGACGACCGGCCGCTCGTTCATCAAATTCACCGCCTATATGACCGCGGTCATCCCAGCCATCTGGAAGGAAATGCGCCGCCCGGTCAAAAAAGCCGTCATTGACCGCGAAGCGCATGTGCTTTCTTCGGAGCGGACGAGGCATTGCTCGTAAGGCGGTCGTGCTTAGACGATGGATGATTTTTATTGACAATAAATATGATAATGATTATCATTGATCTTGATGGAGGGAGAGGGAGACGTGAAATCGTTCCGTTTCTTTTTTTACATAGCAATGATAGTTATTCTCAATCTCATTCCGCTGAAAGCGTTCGCCTACTCGTACGGAAACCCGAACGAAGAGGCGGTTGCTGAGGCGTACAAACAGATGAAAGAGAAGCTGAATGAACAGCCGCCGAATTTTGCCTCTGCCAAGGAAATTTTTGAAACGGTTAAAAAAGAAATCGACATGCATATGGGGCCGGAGCCGTCCAAGGCGGTGCTTGCGGCCATCGAAGACAAAGACCGCCAGGCGGTAGTCGAGAACATGGAAAAAATCTTGGTGCTCAATATCGCCCGCCGCTTGGAAAACATCGAGAAAAACTTCGACCAATACGACACAAGCAAGCGGCTGTTGGCGAAGGCGTTTGCGACGTATGAGGCGCTGTCGCCGGTCATCCAAGGGAAAGACCCGGCGCTGGACAAACAGCTGCGCACTGAATTTGACAAGGCGCTTCAGTCGCTTGGCAACCCGGGGCTGTTCGGCGTCGGCGAGAAAAAATCGGATATCAACGTGTTTAAGAAAAGCAAAGAGACGATTTTAACAACGCTGCAAAAACAATTTGGCCTAAAAAGTGTAAAAATCGGCCACTTTTCGGAAAGCGCCACAGAAAAGCCGGATGCGGTGCAAAAAAAAGAATGGACCGATTTGTCCAAAGCAAAAAACTGGATTCCGCTCATTGTCATCGCTGTCGTGATTCTCGGCGCGGCCCTCATTTATGTGCGGCGTCGGAAGCGGGCTTAATCCAAACGTAAGGGGGAGGCGGGGGCATGGAAGTTCAAGCGTTGCTCATCACGTTTCGCGAAGCGCTGGAAGCGCTGCTTATCGTCGGCATCATTACATCGTATTTGAAACGGGTCGATCACCGCGAATACACGAAGTACGTATGGCTTGGCGCCGCCTTGGCGGTGGCGGCGAGCGTCGGCGTTGCCATGTTGTTTCAAATTGTGTTCACCGGCTTCGCCGCGATGGGAAGTGAAATCTACTTAAAAATCGGCATTATGGTCGTCTCAGCGCTTTTGTTGACGCAAATGGTGTTTTGGATGGCCGAGCATAGCCGGGATATGAAAAAAAGCGTCGAAGGGAAAATGGACCAGTTTATTACGGCCGGCAATGTCGCCGGCATGGTCATCCACTCGTTTTTAGTCGTGCTGCGCGAGGGGGTGGAAACGGTTTTCTTCTTCGCCGCCATTACGCATGGCAACATCGGCGCGGCCATACAAGGCTGGGGGGCGGCGACAGGAATCGCCATTGCCGCTTTGGTCAGCTATTTCTTCTTTAAAGGGACGATGCGCATCCCGCTGAAGACGTTCTTTAAAGTGACCGGCGCCTTTATCGTCTTGATCGCTGCTGGGTTGCTCGTGCAAGCCATTTCGATGATGCAGGACATTAACTTGATCGGCAGCGTCATGCCGCACGTGTACGATTTGACATGGCTGCTTCCGGAACATCCGATCGACTACGAGCATTACGTGCGCGATCATGGCGTCGCCCCCGTCTTTTCCGGCGAAGTCGGCGTCTTTTTAAAAGCATTGTTCGGCTATTCGTCGATGCCGTCGCTTGAGGAAATGATCGCCTATATCGGCTACTTCGTCGTCGTGTATTTGTTAGTAACGAGCCGCCGCGGTCAAAAGAACGCTGCGGTCGAGAAGCCGCCGGCCGCCGCGTTGGATGAAAACAAAAAACGCGTCATGTAAACGTACAAGGCTGCAGCGCCTTGTACTTTTTCTTTGGAGGGGAAGACGATGAACAAACGGTTCGGCGACCGCTTTTGGATTGGCTTTGGTGCCGGAACGGCCGCTTTGTTGGTTGGCGCCGGCTTGTATTGGGCGAGCCCGTATGCGGCCACATGGGATGAAGTCGATTTTGCCTTGGCGCTTAGGCGCTATGATGTGTTGGCCATGCAGCCGCATTTCCCGGGCTATCCGTATTTTGTTCTTGGCGGCATGGCGGTGCACGCTCTGGTTGCCAATCCGGCCAAGGCGCTTTCAATCTTGAATGTGCTCGTTTTGTTTTCCGCCGCCTTTCCCATCGTTTGGCTGCTGGGCCGGCATATGCCGCGTCCGGCGGCGCTATGGGCGGCGCTTTCGGTGCTCTCTTCAAGCTACGTGCTCCTTGCCGCCGCCAGACCGATGTCGGATGGGGCGGCGCTTGGCGTGCTTTGGTGGTACGTATGGGCGGTGGAATGGGCACGGCGGCGAACAACATGGATGGCACAGCTTTGGCCGGCCGCGTTGTTCAGCCTCATGATGGGGATTCGCCTGTCGTATGTCCCGTTGGC
The DNA here is from genome assembly GCF_002042905.1 of Geobacillus sp. LEMMY01. Lineage (NCBI taxonomy): Bacteria > Bacillati > Bacillota > Bacilli > Caryophanales > Anoxybacillaceae > Geobacillus > Geobacillus sp. LEMMY01. The sequence continues at coordinate 171,785 of NZ_MVKA01000001.1, read as the reverse complement.
TGCCGCGTTGTTGATCCTTTGGCATGAGGACTGGAAAACGCATCGTCGCCTTAGCCGTGTGATGGCATCGCTGTTGGCGGCGGCCGTCTTTCAATTTGTTTGGGTGGCGGCGGTCGCGGCGACGGAAGGCGGTCTTTGGCCGTTTTTCAAGCTTGGCTGGGCGTTTGTCGTCGGTCATTTCAGCGACTGGGGTGGAACGGCGGCAGCGAGCCCGCTTCCATTTTCGGAGCGGGTGTGCCGCTTTGTCCTTGACAATTTTATTTGGACCGGCATGGCCAGCCGAAACGCTTGGCTGCTGGCTGCCTATGCGGTGGTCGGCGCCATCGCCTGGCGCGCCGGGCGGTTTGGCCTGCCGCGCCCGCTTGTTGTTTCCGCGTTGCTGTATGCTTTGTGGGCGCTGTTTGGACAAAACATTGACAAGCCGCGCCATCTCCTTCCGCTCGTTCATGTCGCGCTCGTTTACGTGTGGGGGCGGCTGTTGGCCGCGCCGCAGACATGGCGGCTCGGGCTGGCCGCGGCGGTTGTGCTGCTGCAGTCTGCGATCGGCGTCGGGCTGTTGCGCGAGCAGGCAAAAACGCCGCCGGCGGTGTATCAGCTTGCGGACGATTTGCGTGACAAACGGCAGCCGTTTGTGGTATATACGTGGGAAGAGACGCGCGTGTTTGACTATTTACACGCGCCGTTTCCGCATAAAGACGTGCTCCATTTTTCCTTCTTTTTGCAAGACAAAGAAAACTACCGCCATGCTACAATTTATATGACCGACCATGTCGTTGATGGATTTCGCGCCCAAGGGGTTGATGTTTCTAGCCATGTGCGCAAAGTGAAAACGTATCGTTCCAGTTTGCTTGCCGATCCGGTGTATGGGACGATTACGCTGTACGAATGGGTCGATGGAGCAGGGTGGGGTGATGGCCAGTGAACGACCGGCTGAAAGAAAAGCTGGCCGTGCTGCCGGAACAGCCGGGCTGCTATTTGATGAAAGACAAACACGGAACGGTCATTTACGTCGGCAAGGCGAAGTCGCTGAAAGCGCGTGTTCGCTCGTATTTTACCGGGACGCATGACGGCAAGACGCAGCGGCTTGTTGAGGAGATCGCTGATTTTGAATATATTGTCACCTCGTCAAACGCCGAGGCGCTCATTTTGGAGATGAATTTGATCAAAAAGCATGATCCGAAATACAATGTCATGCTGAAAGATGATAAAAGCTATCCGTTTATTAAAATCACCGCGGAAAAGCATCCGCGCCTGCTTATCACCCGCAAAGTGAAAAAAGACGGCGGCAAATATTTCGGCCCGTATCCAAACGTGCAGGCGGCGAACGAAACGAAAAAGCTGCTCGACCGCTTATATCCGCTCCGCAAATGTTCGACGCTGCCTTCGCGCGTCTGTTTGTATTACCATATGGGTCAATGCCTTGCCCCGTGCGTCCACCCGGTGTCGGACGAACAAAATAAGGCGATGGTTGAACAAATTGTCCGCTTTTTAAACGGCGGGTATGAAGACGTGAAGCGGGAGCTGACCGAGAAAATGCACGAGGCGGCGGAAGCGCTTGAGTTTGAACGGGCGAAAGAATACCGCGATCAAATCGCGGCGATTGAGATGACGATGGAAAAGCAAAAAATGATGCTCAACGACTTCATCGACCGCGATGTATTCGGCTATGCGTACGACAAAGGTTGGATGTGCGTGCAAGTGTTTTTCCTTCGCCAAGGGAAGCTGATCGAGCGCGACGTGTCGATCTTCCCGCTTTACCAAGACCCGGATGAGGAAATGCTTACGTTTTTGGGTCAGTTTTATGCGAAAGCGCATCATTTGAAGCCAAAAGAAGTCGTCCTCCCGTCCGACATTGACGGCGAGCTCGCCCGCGAATTGCTCGGCGTTGCCGTCGTCCAGCCGAAGAAAGGGAAGAAAAAAGAGCTTGTTGAGCTGGCGAGCAAAAACGCGGCCATTGCTCTGAAAGAAAAATTTTATTTCATCGAACGGGACGAAGAACGGACGATCAAAGCGGTCGAACGTCTCGGAGAGCGTCTCGGCATTCCGGCGCCGCGCCGCATCGAGGCGTTTGACAACTCGAACATTTACGGGGCCGATCCGGTCTCGGCGCTCGTCGTTTTCCTTGACGGCAAGCCGGCGAAAAAAGAGTATCGGAAATACAAGGTAAAGACGGTCGCAGGCCCGAACGATTATGAAACGATGCGCGAAGTCGTGCGCCGCCGCTATACGCGCGTGTTGAAAGAAGGATTGCCGCTGCCCGATTTGATCATCATCGACGGCGGCAAAGGCCACTTGTCGGCGGTGCGCGATGTACTCGAAAACGAACTTGGACTGGATGTGCCGCTGGCTGGATTGGCGAAAGACGAGAAACATCGCACATCAGAGCTTTTGGCGGGTGATCCGCCGGATGTCGTGCCGCTTGACCGGCAAAGCCAAGAGTTTTATTTATTGCAGCGCATCCAAGATGAGGTGCACCGGTTTGCGGTTGCCTTCCACCGAAAGACGCGGCAGAAAACGATGTTCCATTCCGTGCTGGATGACATCCCAGGCGTTGGGGAAAAGCGGAAAAAAGCGCTCTTGAATTATTTCGGCTCGGTGAAAAAGATGAAAGAGGCGACGGTGGAAGAGTTGCAGCGGGCGAACATTCCGCGAGCGGTGGCGGAGAAAATCTATGAAAAACTGCATGAATAATGGCTGAACGGGCGCCCGTTTTGCGAGCGGACGCCCGTTGCCTTCATTTCATTCGATTGCCTGCTTCCGGTCCCATTTCACTAAAATGCGCGCTTTGCCAGCCTGCTTTGACGGCAGTTCGACCGCTTCGGTGACGAACCGCTTTTGTTGTTCGATTTGCTGGGCGAGAAATCCAGCCTCAAGCTGGAACGAGCAGCTGCCGTACAAGGAAAAGCGGGCGGCGATGATGGGGCCCGACAGCTCGATAGATAGTTCGTCGTTTCGCTCTTCGCCAACCGACAAAGCTCCCCAGCCCGCCCGTTCAAAAAATACGGCGACGTCATCGAGCGTTTCGAGCGGGTAGCGCCGCGCCAGCTGTTTGCCGGCCCAGTACAGCAGCGAAGCGGCATCTTTGCCAAGCAGCTCGGGAAGAAGCGAATGGCGAAGCAACTCAGCCCCGAATGCGGAAAGCGAAATCGACCCAAACATTTGATATTGGTCCTCTAATGGTGGTTGTTTCATCGTTTTCCCCTCTTTCTATCCATTTCCCCATTATAGCTGAATTGCTGCCGGAGTGCATCCTCTTTTCCTAAGGTGGCGCAACTATGAGAATGTTTGAACATTTTGTGGCAGTGTTTTCTTGACGCTTGTACAATGTGGGAGTACAATGAATGTGACAAAGCGAATAGGGAATGGAAGATGTTTCCGTTTCCGCGCTGCGAGCGAGAGGCACATATTTTTTATCAGTTGAAGGGGGTTTACATATGGCAGGGAATCGCGAGTTTTACTATCGCCGGCTCCACTCGCTGCTGGGGGTTGTTCCCGTCGGCATCTTTTTAGTGCAGCACTTGGTCGTCAACCATTTTGCGACGCGTGGGCCGGAAGCGTTTAACCGGGCGGCGGCGTTTATGGAAAACTTGCCGTTTCGCTATTTTCTTGAAATTTTTGTTATTTTTCTTCCATTGTTGTTCCATGCTGTATATGGCATTTATATCGCGTTTACAGCAAAATTCAACACTCGCCAATACGGCTATTTCCGCAACTGGATGTTTATGCTTCAGCGGATCACCGGCATCATTACATTGATTTTTGTCGTTTGGCATGTGTATGAAACGCGGGTGCAAGCGGCATTCGGCGTCAAAGTGAACTACGACATGATGGCCAACATTGTCGACAATCCGTTTATGCTCGGATTTTATATTGTTGGAATTTTGTCCACGGTCTTTCACTTCGCCAACGGCTTATGGTCGTTCTGCGTCAGCTGGGGTTTGACGGTGTCGCCTCGTTCGCAGCAAGTATTTACGTACATTACGATGATCATTTTCGTCGCGCTTTCCATTGTCGGCATTCGCGCCATCTTGGCGTTTGCGTAAGACAAGCGTTCCATTCCTAGGGAACGATTTGACGAGGAACCGCTGCGTTGGCTCGTGATGGATCGCGCCTTAGCCGCTCTCCGAACGATCGCTTGGTCGATGACGGCCGGCAAGGCAAAACGTGCGGCATGCAAGCAAAAGCAGCAATCTATTAGGGAGTGAGTAGCTATGAAAAAAGGGAAAATCATCGTTGTTGGCGGTGGGTTGGCCGGTTTGATGGCCACGATAAAAATCGCCGAAGCAGGAGTGCCTGTCGAACTGTTTTCGCTCGTTCCAGTAAAGCGTTCTCACTCCGTCTGTGCCCAAGGCGGCATTAACGGAGCGGTCAACACGAAAGGGGAAGGCGACTCGCCGTGGGAGCATTTTGACGACACCGTCTATGGCGGGGACTTCTTGGCGAACCAGCCTCCGGTCAAAGCGATGTGTGAAGCGGCGCCGGGGATCATTTACATGCTCGATCGGATGGGCGTCATGTTCAACCGGACGCCGGAAGGGCTGCTTGATTTCCGCCGCTTCGGGGGAACGCAGCATCACCGGACCGCCTATGCCGGAGCCACGACTGGCCAGCAAATTTTGTATGCACTTGATGAACAGGTGCGCCGCCATGAAGTGGCCGGGCTCGTCACGAAGTACGAGCATTGGGAGTTTTTAGGCGTCGTTTTGGATGACGAGCAAATTTGCCGCGGCATCGTCGCACAAGATTTGCGATCCATGGAAATCAAAGCGTTTCCAGCCGATGCCGTCATTTTGGCGACCGGCGGCCCGGGGATCATTTTTGGGAAATCGACGAACTCGGTCATCAACACCGGTTCAGCGGCTTCGATCGCCTATCAGCAAGGCGTTTACTACGCGAACGGCGAGTTCATCCAAATTCACCCGACCGCCATTCCGGGCGATGACAAGCTCCGCCTTATGAGCGAATCGGCGCGCGGGGAAGGCGGACGCATTTGGACGTATAAAGACGGGAAACCGTGGTACTTCCTTGAGGAAAAATATCCGGCTTACGGAAACTTGGTGCCGCGCGACATCGCCGCACGAGAAATTTTCCACGTCTGCGTCGATTTGAAGCTCGGCATCAACGGCGAAAACATGGTGTATTTGGATCTTTCGCATAAAGATCCGAAAGAGTTGGACATTAAGCTTGGCGGCATTATCGAAATTTACGAGAAGTTTATGGGCGAAGACCCGCGCAAAGTGCCTATGAAGGTGTTCCCGGCCGTTCACTACTCGATGGGCGGTTTATGGGTCGATTATGACCAAATGACGAACATCAAAGGGTTGTTTGCTGCCGGCGAGTGCGACTATTCGATTCACGGGGCGAACCGCCTTGGGGCGAACTCGCTGCTCTCGGCGATTTACGGCGGAATGGTCGCCGGCCCGAACGCCGTCCGCTACATCCGCGGCCTCGAGAAATCGGCGGATGCGATGCCGTCGACGTTATACGACAGCTATGTGAAACGGGAGCAGGAAAAATGGGAGAACATTTTGGCGATGGACGGCACGGAAAACGCCTATGTGCTGCATAAAGAGCTCGGTGAATGGATGACGGCGAACGTGACGATCGTCCGCTACAACGACCGGCTGCTGAAGACGGATGAGAAAATTCAAGAGCTGATGGAGCGGTACAAAAACATCAGCGTCACCGACACGTCGAGATGGAGCAACCAAGGAGCGACGTTTATCCGCCAGCTGTACAACATGCTGCAGCTCGCCCGCGTCATTACGCTTGGCGCTTACCATCGCAATGAAAGCCGCGGGGCGCACTACAAGCCGGAGTTTCCGGAGCGCAATGACGAAGAGTGGCTGAAAACGACGATGGCCCGCTACACGCCAGATGGTCCGGCGTTCCATTATGAAGACGTTGACGTCTCGTTGATTAAACCGCGCAAGCGCGACTACAGCAAAAAGAAAGAGGAAGTGAAGTAAGATGAGCGAGAACAAAACGGTTCGTTTGATCATCACGCGCCAAGATCGTCCGGATTCCGCGCCGTATGAAGAGGAGTTTGTCATTCCGTACCGCCCGAACATGAACGTCATTTCGGCGCTCATGGAAATCCGCCGCAATCCGATCAACGCCAAAGGGGAAAAAACGACGCCGGTCGCTTGGGAAATGAACTGTCTGGAAGAAGTATGCGGAGCCTGTTCGATGGTCATTAACGGCAAGCCGCGCCAGGCGTGCGCCGCGCTCATTGACAAACTCGAGCAGCCGATCCGCCTTGAGCCGATGCGCACATTCCCAGTCATCCGCGACTTGGTCATCGATCGGAGCCGGATGTTTGACGCGTTGAAGCGAGTGAAAGCATGGATTCCGATCGACGGAACGTACGACTTGGGCCCGGGGCCGCGCATGCCGGAGCGGAAGCGGCAATGGGCGTACGAGCTGTCAAAATGCATGACATGCGGTGTCTGCCTCGAAGCGTGCCCGAACGTCAACAGCAAGTCGAACTTTATCGGCCCGGCGCCGCTGTCGCAAGTGCGGCTGTTTAACGCCCACCCGACCGGGGCGATGCATAAAGCCGAACGGCTGCGGGCGATTATGGGCGACGGCGGATTGGCCAACTGCGGCAACTCGCAAAACTGCGTGCAATCGTGCCCGAAAGGCATTCCGTTGACGACCTCGATCGCGGCGTTAAACCGCGAAACGACGATTCAAATGTTCCGCGATTTCTTTGGCAGCGACGAAGTGTAGCGGCAGAATAAAATCCCCTTCATTCGAATAGACATGAGGGGGATTTTTTGTTTCACTAGGCAAGTGGAAGCCAACCGTCCCCGGCGAACCGAAAGATGAAGAAAAAAAGACCCATTTTTCTATTAGATAAGCAAATTTTCGTCACCGCCGTCCTTGCTCTCACATACGATATGGCGAGGAAATACCCATCCGGCAGTTCGGGCCCATTGAGAGCAAGGAGGGTTACAACCGTTGAAGGACAAATCGTTTCAATCGAAGCCGCTTTTGACAAAAAGAGAAAAAGAAGTCTTCGAATTGCTCGTGCAAGACAAGACGACAAAAGAGATCGCCAAAGAGCTGTTTATCAGCGAGAAAACGGTTCGCAACCATATTTCGAATGCGATGCAAAAGCTTGGGGTCAAGGGGCGCTCGCAAGCTGTCATTGAATTGCTTCGAATGGGCGAACTTGAACTATAAACGATGCCGGCTTTCCTTGTTGGACAGCCGGCTGTTATGTTCCCTTGCGGCCGGACGAGGCTTGGCGCCCGTCCGGCCTTCGTCCGCGGCGGCCGCCGCATTTTTCATGTTGATTATCTTTGCCAGTGTTGTAAAATGAAAAGTAGAAATAGCCGCCGGTGCATGTCGTCTAAGGCTGCCGCGGAAACGATCAAGGAGAGATGGTATGCCGTCTGCGATGAATGAAAGAACGGTTGCCGAGTTGGAAAAATTGCTTCGCTATATCGCCGCTAATTTGAAACAGCGCGGCCGTGAAATTTTAACCAACTATCCGATCACCCCTCCGCAATTTGTCGCCCTGCAGTGGCTGCTTGAAGAAGGGGACTTGACGGTCGGCGAGTTATCGAACAAAATGTATTTGGCGTGCAGCACGACGACCGACTTGGTCGACCGCATGGAGCGGAACGGACTTGTCGCCAGAGTCCGCGACGAACACGACCGCCGCGTCGTCCGCATCCACCTGCTTGAAAAAGGGGAGCGCATTATCGAAGAAGTGATTGAGAAACGCCAGCGCGATCTAGCCAGCGTGCTGGAAAGTTTTTCAGACGACGAAATCGTCGTCTTTGAGCGTTGTTTGCGCAAATTGCATCAAGAAATGACGAAAGAATGAGGCGATCACTTGGAAAGAGCAATTGGTGTCATTGACTCAGGAGTCGGCGGTTTGACCGTCGCCAAAGAAATTATGAGGCAGCTGCCGAAAGAACAAATTATTTACTTAGGCGACACCGCCCGTTGCCCGTACGGGCCGCGGCCGGTGGAAGAAGTCCGTCGATTTACGTGGCAAATGATCGATTACTTGCGGCAATATCCCTTGAAAATGCTTGTTATCGCCTGCAACACCGCGACGGCGGTCGCGCTTGACGACGTGCGGGCGAAGCTTGACATTCCTGTGCTTGGCGTCATTCATCCCGGCGCTCGCGCCGCCCTGAAAGCGACCAGGCACGGGCACATCGGCGTCATCGGCACGATTGGCACGATCCGAAGCCGGGCGTATGAAAAGGCGCTTCAATCGATCAATCCGCGCGTCCAAGTCGAGAGCTTGGCCTGTCCGAAGTTCGTTCCGCTTGTTGAAAGCGGCGACTTTGAAGGGCAAGAGGCGATGGCGATCGTCGCCGAATCGCTCGCTCCGCTTCGCCCGCTGCCGATCGATGTGCTTATTTTAGGCTGCACGCATTATCCGTTGCTCGCGCCGCTCATTCGCACGTATATGGGCAAACGCGTGAAGCTCATTTGCTCGGGCGGTGAGACGGCTCGTGAAGTGAGCGCAATTTTGCACCACAGCCAGCTCCTTTACACCGGCGAGCGCGAACCGGAGCATTTGTTTTTCACGACCGGGCCGAAAGAGCTGTTTGAAAAGATTTCCGGGAAGTGGTTTGGCAAGCCGATCGGCACGGTCGAGGCGATTCGGCTGTAACCAACAAATCCTTTAGCGTCCATGCGCTAAAGGATTTTTTTATTCTATTTTGGAAAACGGCTCGTATACATAGTAGTACAAACTACGAGTAGGAGGGAACGTCAATGAAACGGACGACTCACATATGGGCGGCGCCGCTGCTCGCCTCGCTGTTGTTGCTTGGCGGCTGCGGTTTGTTTGGGCGAGATGAGGCGGTGAAGGAGATCGATCCGCCGCAAGAGACGAGTTATGTCAAAGACGGCCAAGCGCTTCAGGAAGCGACGGAAAGCCAAAAGGAAGGGGAAGAGAAAGCGAAGGCCACCGAGACGGTGAAAAGAGAGCTGTACTTGATTGACAAAAACGGCTTTGTCGTGCCGCAAACAGTGGAATTGCCGAAAACGCAGGCCGTGGCGAAACAAGTACTCGAATATTTGGTTGAAGACGGACCCGTGTCAGAAATGTTGCCGAACGGCTTCCGCGCGGTCATTCCAGCCGGAACGACGGTGCTTGGTGCAAAATTGGAAAAAGACGGAACGTTGATCGCTGACTTTTCGCCGGAGTTTAAAAACTATAAGCCGGAGGACGAAAAACGAATTTTGCAGGCCATTACGTGGACGTTGACGCAATTTGACAATATCAAGCGCGTCAAAATCCGCATCAACGGCTACGATCAAAACGTGATGCCGGTCAATAAAACGCCGATTCAAGATGGGGTAAGCCGCGCCGACGGCATCAATATGGAAGCGAGCGGCGTGCCAGACATTACGAATACGCATCCGGTCACCGTTTATTTTGTCGCCCAACAAGGGAACAACACATACTATGTGCCGGTGACACGGCGTGTATCCAATAAAGAAAAGGATGATATCGCAGCGGCCGTCAACGAACTGATTCAAGGACCAGAGCAAGGGAGCGGGCTTGTCGGCGTCTTTCAGCCGGACGCGAAGCTTGTCGATGCCCCGAAATATGAGGATGGCAAAGTGACGCTCAACTTTAACGAAGGCATTTATGGCAGCAACAAGAAAAATGTCATTTCCGACGTCGTGTTGAATTCTCTCGTTTTGTCGCTCACTGAGCAAAAAGGAGTCGAAAGCGTGGCGATCACAGTCAATGGCAAAGCCAATCTTGTCACGGAAGACGGCAAGCCGCTCACCAAACCGGTCGCTCGGCCGCAAAACGTCAATACCGGGACATTTTAACATAGTTCCGAAAGAAGTCTCCCACTTCGAAACGAAGTGAAAGTGGGAGATGAATTTCTGTTGGCGATAGCCAACCAATATGATAATGTATGGTGAGAACGGACCCCTTCGGAACGAAGGGAAGCGTAAAGGGTTCTTGTGTGTGGCTTACCGTTCAGCGAACACGCACAAGTCGCTTGAAGCCCCCACCTCTCAGCAAAGCGTAGGTGGCGGGTAGTTCACCCGGTTGGCGCTGACAGGTTGGAAACGAACAGGGCGTTATGGTATAACAAAGAGGTGGAAACGTATTCCGCCTCTTTCTTTTTTTCGCTAGGCGGAAAGAAATGCGGCGTCTGGCATTCAGTTGAAGAGGGAAAAGGAGGACTCAGCTGATGAGAGCGGACGGACGAAGCAGTTGCGAGTTGCGCCCTGTACATATACACCCGCATTACATGAAGCACGCTGAAGGGTCGGTGCTCATTGAAATCGGCGACACGAAAGTCATTTGCACGGCGACGGTCGAAGAGAAAGTGCCGTCGTTTATGCGCGGCGGCGGCAAAGGATGGATTACGGCCGAATATGGGATGCTGCCGCGGGCGACAGAGCAACGGAATGTGAGGGAAGCGAGCAAAGGAAAAGTGTCGGGGCGGACGATGGAAATTCAGCGCTTAATCGGCCGCGCGCTTCGCTCGGTTGTTGATCTTGAACAGCTTGGCGAGCGGACCATTTGGATCGATTGCGACGTCATTCAGGCGGATGGCGGAACGCGGACGGCGTCGATCACCGGTGCGTATGTGGCGCTTGTGTTGGCGCTGGCCAAACTGGTGGAAGAAGGGAAGCTCGAGGCGCTTCCGATCCGCGATTTTCTCGCCGCAACCTCGGTCGGCATCGATCCAGAGCATGGGGTGATCCTTGATTTGGATTACAACGAGGATGCGCGGGCGAAAGTGGATATGAACGTCGTCATGACCGGAGCCGGTCAATTTGTTGAGATTCAAGGAACTGGAGAGGAAGCGGTTTTTTCGCGCGCCGAGCTCGATGAATTGCTTGAAGCGGCGCAAATAGGCATTAAACAGCTCATCGCCGTTCAGCGCCGCGCATTGGGCGAGTGGGCAGCGCGCATCGGCGAAAAAAAAGAAGCGGCAGAGGAGGACACAGAGTGAAGGAGATTGTCATCGCTACACAAAATGCGGGCAAAGTGCGCGAGTTCGCCGCTTTGTTTGCCAAGCGGGGCGTCGAAGTGAAATCGCTGCTTGACTTTCCGGACGCTCCGGATGTCGAAGAAACGGGGAGCACGTTTGCGGAAAATGCCGTGCTCAAAGCAGAAGCGGCGTCGCGGCGCCTAAAGCGGCCGGTGATCGCCGATGATTCCGGGCTCGTGGTCGATGCGCTCGGCGGCCGGCCGGGCGTTCATTCGGCCCGTTACGCCGGGGAAGATAAAAACGATGCACGCAACATCGCCAAGCTGCTTCGCGAGCTTGACGGGGTGCCGATGGAGCAGCGCACGGCTCGTTTTCATTGCGCGCTCGCCGTCGCGATCCCAGGGCGGCCGACCGCCGTCGTCGAAGCGACATGCGATGGTTATATCGCCGAAGCGCCGCGTGGGGAGGGGGGCTTTGGCTATGATCCCGTTTTTTACCTTCCGGAGCGGGGAAAAACAATGGCGGAGCTTGCGCCGGAGGAAAAAAATCAAATCAGTCATCGCGCCAAGGCGCTGACGAAGCTCGATGAGCAGTGGGATGAGATCGTCGGTGGAAAGGGGCGGCCGGAATGAAGGCGGTGATTGTGAGCGACAGCCATGGGCTGACTGCCGAACTTGCTGAAATTGTCAACCGTCATCGCCATGAAGCGGATTTGTTTATCCATTGCGGCGACTCGGAGCTGGAGGTGGGGGCGGACGAGATCGCCCCGTTTGCCGTCGTGCGCGGCAACTGCGATTTCGCCGCGTTTCCTGCTGAGCGCATCGAAGAGGTGGGCGGCGTTCGGTTGTTTGTCACCCACGGCCATTTATACGGGGTGAAAACGTCGCTTTTGCGTTTATCCTATCGCGCGCAAGAAACAGGGGCTCACGTCGTTTGTTTCGGCCACTCGCATTTGGCCGGCGCCGAGCAAATGGATGGGGTGTTGTTCATCAACCCCGGCAGCATTGCTTTGCCGCGCGGAAGAAAAGAAAAAACGTACGCGGTGTTGACCATCGGCGGCGGGCGGGCGCACGTCCAATTTTATGAAGTGGATGGGCGGCCCGTTCCTGGAATGGAACGAACCTTTTCGATCTAAGCGGACAAAACGTCCGCTATTTTTTGTTTTTCGTCTTTGGCGGTTAGAGCGCGTCCGCCTTCTATGAGCCGGCCAAGAAAGAAAAAAATTTTTTGAATCGGCAAAACCTTGATTCTATCATAATGTAAGCGCATTCAAATAGTTTGATCAATCGAAATTTTCAAAAAACGTTATTGACGGCGCGGAGGTTTCGGATTATTATAATTTTCAAATAAGAGAAACGATGCAAACACATCATCGAGCCGTTCAAAGCAACTGTTGACTGATCAAGGAAGAGGGGAACCGAAGTGGGCGAACAATGGATCTTTTTAAACGGAGAATTTGTGACAAAAGAAAACGCCAAAATTTCCGTGTATGACCATGGATTTTTGTATGGCGACGGGGTATTTGAAGGCATTCGCGTCTATAGCGGCAACGTATTCCGCCTTGAAGAACATATAGATCGGCTATACAATTCGGCGAAGTCGATTTTGCTCGACATTCCGTACACGAAGGACGAAATGATTGGCCACGTGCTCGAAACGATCCGCCGCAACGGCTATCAAGATGCGTACATCCGCCTGGTCGTTTCGCGCGGGGTCGGCGATTTAGGACTTGATCCGTACAAATGCAAAACGCCGCAAATCGTTATTATCGTCGAGCCGCTCGCGCTCTTCCCGAAACATTTATATGAAACCGGCATCGAAGTGGTGACGGTGGCGACGCGCCGCAACCGCTCTGATGTGCTGAGTCCGAAAGTCAAATCGCTCAACTACCTAAACAACGTGCTTGTCAAAATTGAGGCGCATTTGGCGAATGTAAGCGAAGCGCTGATCTTAAACGATCAAGGCTATGTCGCGGAAGGTTCGGGAGACAACGTTTTCATCATCAAAAACGGCGTCATTTATACGCCGCCTGGGTATGTCGGGGCGCTTGAAGGCATCACGCGCCAAGCGATCATCGAAATCGCGGAGGATCTCGGCTATACGGTGAAAGAGGAGCCGTTTACCCGCCATGATGTGTATGTTGCTGATGAAGTGTTTTTGACGGGGACGGCGGCCGAAGTCATTTCCGTCATTAAAGTCGATGGCCGGACGATCGGCGACGGGACGCCGGGACCGCATACAAAGCGGTTGCTTGAAGAATTTCGCCGCCGCGTGGTCGTCGAAGGAGTGAAGGTGTATCCGACGAACGCCAATGTCGGTTGATTGCACATGACAATTTTATAGCGAAAAAGCGTTGACGAGGATAAGTAGTCAGCGGGATCAACATCCACAGAGAGCCGGGGTAGCTGCGAACCGGTGATGTTGCCGCTTGATGAACTCACCTCTGAGCGCCAGCCTGAACGCCGGACGGCTAGTAGGGCTGGACGAGTGGAGACGCGCGCTTCACTCGTTACCAAAATGAGCGGCCGGCTTCGGCTGGCCGCTCCTGAGGCGGCCGTCATGGCCGTGAAGAAGGGTGGTACCGCGGAAAGGAAACCTTTTCGCCCCTTTGGCTGGAAATACCAGCCATCGTGGGCGGAAAGGTTTTTTATATGGATGACAAATCACAGGGAGGATCGACGATGGCAAAAATGAAAGTCGAGGAACAAGAAAAAGCGAAGACGAAGGCGAGAATGAGCGGGTCGCTGATGCTGATTGAAGCGCTCAAGGCGGAAAAGGTCGAAGTCATTTTTGGCTACCCGGGCGGGGCGGTGCTCCCGCTGTATGACGAGTTGTATAAAGCCGGCGTGTTCCACGTGCTGACGCGGCATGAGCAAGGGGCCATCCATGCGGCGGAAGGATATGCGCGCATTTCTGGAAAACCGGGGGTCGTCATCGCCACCTCCGGCCCGGGAGCGACCAACATCGTCACCGGGTTGACCGACGCGATGATGGATTCGCTGCCGCTCGTCGTCTTTACCGGGCAAGTGGCAACGAGCGTCATCGGCTCGGATGCGTTTCAGGAGGCGGACGTTGTCGGCATTACGATGCCGATTACGAAACACAACTACCAAGTGCGCGACATCAGCGAGCTGCCGAGAATCATTAAAGAGGCGTTTCACATTGCGACGACCGGGCGCCCCGGACCGGTGTTGATCGACATTCCAAAAGACATTACGACGGCCGAAGGGGAGTTTGATTACGATCAAGACGTTCATTTGCCTGGCTATCAACCGACGACGCAGCCGAACCATTGGCAAATCCGTCGGCTTGTCGAGGCGGTCAGCCAGTCGAAGCGGCCGGTCATTTTAGCCGGCGCCGGCATCTTGCACGCCAATGCGTCCAATGAATTGCGGCAATACGCCGAGCAGCAAAACATTCCCGTCGTTCATACGCTCCTTGGCCTTGGCGGCTTCCCGGCCGATCACCCGCTTTTCTTGGGCATGGCGGGCATGCACGGCACGTATACGGCGAATATGGCGCTGTGTGAATGCGACTTGCTCATCAACATCGGCGCCCGCTTCGATGACCGGGTCACCGGCAATTTAAAATATTTTGCGCCGAAAGCGACCGTCGCCCATATCGACATCGATCCAGCGGAAATCGGCAAAAACGTGCCGACGAAAATTCCGATCGTCAGCGATGCGAAAGCCGCCTTGCAAGAGCTGATCGCCCAGCAAGGCAAACCGGCGGACACCGCGGCGTGGCTCGCGCAGCTTGACGAATGGAAGCGGCGTTTTCCGCTCCATTATGAGCCGGAAGAAGGGACAATCAAACCGCAAAAACTCGTTGAGATGATCTATGAATTGACCGGCGGCGAGGCGATCGTCACGACGGACGTCGGTCAGCATCAAATGTGGGCGGCGCAATATTACAAGTTCAACCGGCCGCACCGATGGGTGACATCCGGAGGGCTCGGCACGATGGGCTTCGGGCTTCCGGCAGCGATCGGCGCGCAGCTCGCCGACCGGAGCGCTACGGTCGTTTCGATCGTCGGCGACGGCGGCTTCCAAATGACGTTCCAAGAACTGTCGGTCATCCAGGAGCTAGGGCTGCCGATCAAAATCGTCATCGTCAACAACCAGGCGCTCGGCATGGTGCGGCAATGGCAGGAGCTGTTCTATGACAAACGGTACTCCCATTCGCTCATTCCGAACCAACCGGATTTCGTCAAGCTTGCCGAAGCGTACGGAATACCGGGTCTGCGGGCGAAGACGGAGGCAGAAGCGGCCGAAGTGTTAAAACAAGCGTTTGCTATGGATGGCCCGGTGCTGCTTGACTTCCACGTCTGCGCTGATGAGAACGTCTATCCGATGGTGGCGCCCGGCAAAGGGCTTCACGAAATGGTGGGGGTGAAAGCATGCGAAGAATTATCACAATGACCGTCAACAACCGCCCCGGCGTCTTAAACCGCATTACCGGGCTGTTTACGAAGCGGCATTACAACATCGAAAGCATTACTGTCGGGCATACGGAAATCGAGGGCATTTCGCGGATGACGTTCGTCGTCAACGTTGACGATGAACGGACGGCCGAACAAATCATTAAGCAGCTAAACAAGCAGATCGATGTGCTGAAAGTGAATGACATCACTGACCAAGCGATTGTCGCCCGCGAGCTGGCGCTCATTAAAGTTGCCGCTCCTCCGGCGGTCCGCCAGGAAATTTACACGCTCATCGAGCCGTTCCGCGCCTCGATCGTCGACGTAAGCAAAGACAGCCTCGTCATTCAAGTGACCGGCGAGCCGGAAAAAGTCGAGGCGTTGATTGAACTATTGCGCCCATACGGCATTAAGGAAGTGGCGCGCACGGGAACAACGGCGTTCACCCGCGGGGCGCAAAAAGCGGCGACGAACCAGAAAACAGCGTTTATTATTTAACAGCTATCATACAAAACAGCACTGATTGTTTCATGGAACCGCCAAACAAGGGGCGGCCAAGCTCTACAAAAAGAGAAAGAAATGGTACTTGGCTGTTGCGATCACATTTGAAGCCCAACAATGGGGAGAAACCAAGGTAATGGGCGTTGATTTGGGACTTCGTTATATCGCCGTTGCCAATGTTGGAACTTGGGCGTTGTCTGAACCAGAAATGGATGAGGGCGTTAACGACCCAAGAATCCCACGCCTTTAGGCGTGTGGAGTGTCAAACTACAGGACAAAGGAGAGGGTAATCATGGCAAAAGTCTACTATAACGGGGATGCAAACGAACAATATTTGCAAGGGAAAACGGTCGCGATCATCGGCTACGGCTCGCAAGGCCACGCCCATGCGCAAAACTTGCGCGACAGCGGTGTCCGCGTCATCGTTGGATTACGAAAAGGAAAATCATGGGAACAAGCGGAACAAGACGGCTTTGACGTATACTCGGTCCGCGAAGCGGCGAAGCAGGCTGATATCGTCATGGTGCTGCTGCCGGATGAAAAGCAGCCGGCCGTGTACAAAGAGGAAATCGAGCCGGAACTCGAGCCAGGCAATGCGCTTGTGTTTGCGCACGGCTTTAACATCCATTTCAGCCAAATTGTCCCGCCGAATCATGTTGACGTCTTTTTGGTTGCGCCGAAAGGCCCAGGCCATCTCGTGCGGCGCACGTATGCGGAAGGAGCGGGCGTGCCGGCGCTCATCGCCGTCTACCAAGATGTGACCGGACACGCGAAAGAAACGGCGCTCGCCTACGCGAAAGCGATCGGCGCTGCTCGAGCTGGGGTGTTGGAGACGACGTTCAAAGAAGAGACGGAAACCGACTTGTTCGGTGAACAAGCGGTGCTGTGCGGCGGGCTGACGGCGCTCATCAAAGCCGGGTTTGAAACGCTCGTTGAAGCCGGGTATCAGCCGGAAGTCGCCTATTTCGAGTGTTTGCATGAGATGAAGCTCATCGTCGATCTCCTTTACGAAGGCGGTTTGTCGTGGATGCGCTATTCGATTTCCGATACGGCGCAATGGGGCGACTTTATCACCGGGCCGCGCATTATTAACGACGCTGTGAAAGCGGAAATGAAAAAGGTGTTGCATGACATTCAAACCGGCAAATTCGCGAAGAGCTGGATTTTGGAAAACCAAGCGAACCGTCCGGAGTTCAACGCCATCAACCGGCGTGAGAATGAGCATTTGATTGAGATTGTCGGACGCGAACTGCGAAGCATGATGCCGTTTGTGAAGGCAAAACAAATCGAGGCGGTGGTGCCAGGTGCGAAAAATTAAGTTTTTTGATACAACGTTGCGCGATGGGGAACAATCTGCTGGTGTGAACTTGAATTTGCAAGAAAAGTTGGAAATTGCCCGTCAGCTTGAACGGCTGCGGGTTGACATCATCGAGGCGGGTTTCCCCGCCTCATCGAAAGGCGATTTTGAGGCGGTCAAACAAATTGCCGAAACGGTGAGAACATGTTCGGTCACCGGGCTGTCGCGCTCGGTCCGAAGCGACATTGATGCGGCGTGGGAGGCGTTAAAAGGCGGCGCGGAGCCGCGGCTCCACCTATTCATCGCCACCTCGCCGATCCATATGGTGCATAAATTGCGGATGACGCCGGAACAAGTGATTGAAGCGGCGGTTGAGGCGGTGAAATACGCGAAGCGCTTTTTCCCGATCGTCCAATGGTCGGCGGAAGATGCGTGCCGAAGCGAGTTGCCGTTTTTGGCGAAAATCGTCGCCGAAGTGATCAAAGCCGGCGCCTCGGTGATCAATATTCCGGATACGGTCGGCTATATTACGCCGAAAGAATACGGGGAAATTTTCCTCTATTTGCAAAACAATGTTCCGAATATTGAAAATGTTTCACTCTCCGCTCATTGTCATGATGACTTGGGCATGGCGGTGGTGAACTCGCTGTCGGCTATTGAACATGGAGCGACGCAGGTCGAGTGCACGATCAACGGCATCGGCGAGCGGGCCGGCAATGCGGCGCTTGAGGAAATCGCTGTCGCCCTTCACATCCGCAAAGACTACTATCAAGTGGAAACGCGCCTCAATTTGCAGGAAATTAAGCGCACAAGCAATCTTGTCAGCAAGCTGACCGGGGTCGTCGTTCCACCCAACAAAGCGGTCGTCGGCAAAAATGCGTTTGCGCATGAATCGGGCATCCATCAAGACGGCGTCTTAAAAGAAAAAACGACATACGAAATCATTTCGCCGGAGCTCGTCGGCGTGCCGTCGAATTCGATGGTGCTCGGCAAACATTCCGGCCGCCATGCGCTTCGCAACCGGGTTGAGGAGCTCGGCTACACGTTGTCCGATGAAGAAATCAATCAGCTGTTTGTCCGTTTTAAAGAATTGGCGGACAAAAAGAAGGACATTACCGACGACGATTTAATCGCGTTGATTTTCGAAGAGAAGTTCGACCACTTTAAAGATTTTTACCAATTGTCTTCCATCCAAGTGCAATACGGGACGAATCAAATTCCGACAGCGGTAGTTGTACTGAAAGACGGGAAGGGGAATGAAATCCAAGAAGCGGCGACCGGCGCCGGCAGCGTCGAGGCGCTGTACAATACATTGGAACGTTGCTTCCAAACGCCGGTGACGCTGCTTGACTACCGGATCGAATCGGTCGGCGGCGGCCGCGATGCGTTGGCCCAAGTGTTCGTCAAAGTGCGCGCCCATGACATCGAGACGAGCGGGCGCGGCACTGCACAAGACGTGTTGGAAGCATCGGCGAAAGCGTACATCAACGCCATCAACCGTGTGTTTATGATCGAAGCGATGCGCGGCGAAAACGAGAAAGTGGCAACACCATAAAACGGGGGGATTCAGAATGGGAAACTATCGGATTGCCGTCTTGCCAGGGGATGGCATCGGCAAAGAAGTGACGTCCGGAGCGGTCGAGGTATTGAAAGCGGTCGGCATCCGGTTTGGCCACGAGTTTACGTTTGAATATGGATTGATCGGTGGAGCGGCGATCGATGAGGCGGGGACGCCGCTCCCCGAGGAAACGCTCCGCCTTTGCCGAGAAAGCGATGCGGTGCTGCTTGGGGCGGTCGGCGGTCCGAAGTGGGATGACAACCCTCCGCATTTGCGCCCGGAAAAAGGATTGCTTGCCATTCGCAAGCAGCTCGACTTATATGCCAACTTGCGGCCGGTTGTTTGCTATGACAGTTTGGTTTCCGCTTCGCCGTTAAAACCGGATCTCGTGCAAGGCGTCGATTTTGTCATCGTCCGCGAGCTGACCGGCGGCATTTACTTCGGCCAGCCGAGCGGCCGCGTCGTCGAAAACGGCGAAGAAAAAGCAGTGGACACCTTGTTATATAAAAAGGAAGAAATTGAGCGGATCGTCCGCATGGCGTTTATACTCGCACGCGGGCGGAAGAAAAAAGTGACTTCGGTCGACAAGGCGAACGTCCTTTCGTCAAGCCGTCTATGGCGGGAAGTGGCCGAAGAGGTGGCGAAGCAGTTTCCGGACGTCACGCTTGAGCATATGCTTGTTGACAATGCCGCGATGCAGCTCATCCGCGCGCCGAAGCAGTTTGATGTCATTGTGACAGAAAACATGTTTGGCGACATTTTAAGCGATGAAGCCTCCATGTTGTCCGGTTCGCTCGGGATGCTGCCGTCAGCCAGCTTATCCGCTTCCGGTCCGAGCTTGTATGAGCCGGTGCACGGTTCAGCGCCTGATATCGCCGGCATGAACAAAGCCAATCCGATTGCGGCGATTTTGTCAGCAGCGATGATGCTTCGCCT
The DNA here is from genome assembly GCF_002042905.1 of Geobacillus sp. LEMMY01. NCBI lineage: Bacteria > Bacillati > Bacillota > Bacilli > Caryophanales > Anoxybacillaceae > Geobacillus > Geobacillus sp. LEMMY01. The sequence continues at coordinate 152,133 of NZ_MVKA01000001.1, read as the reverse complement.
GTCGTTCGGGCTCACCGCGGAAGCGGAGGCGGTAGAGCACGCGGTGCGGCAGGCGCTCGCCCTAGGTTTGCGCACCGCCGACTTGGCGCCAAGCGGCGGCCGCATCGTATCAACGAACGAAATGGTCGAAGAAATCAAAACGGCGGTGCTGGATTATACGGCCATTGCTCAAATTATGACCGTTTATGCCTAAGACGTGCGAGGTGAAAGCCAATGAAGCCGAAAACGATCATCGATAAAATTTGGGAAAACCACGTCGTCTACCGTGAGGAGGGCAAACCGGATTTATTGTACATCGATTTGCACTTAGTGCATGAAGTGACCTCGCCGCAAGCGTTTGAAGGGTTGCGGCAAAAAGGGCGGAAGGTGCGGCGGCCGGATTTGACCTTTGCGACGATGGACCATAACGTGCCGACCGTTAACCGATTTGTGATTACCGACGAAGTGGCGCGCAACCAAATCGCTGCGCTTGAGCGCAACTGCCGCGAGTTCGGCATTCCGCTCGCCGACCTAAACAGCGAAGAGCAAGGAATCGTTCACGTCATCGGCCCAGAGCTCGGTTTAACCCAGCCGGGAAAAACGATCGTTTGCGGCGACAGCCATACGTCGACGCACGGGGCGTTTGGCGCCTTGGCGTTTGGCATCGGCACGAGCGAAGTCGAGCATGTATTGGCTACACAAACGCTTTGGCAGCATAAGCCGAAAACGCTGCAAATCCGCATCAACGGCCGCCTCGGCAAAGGAGTGACCGCCAAAGACGTCATCTTGGCCATTATCGGCCGCTATGGCGTCGGCGTCGGCACCGGTTATATTATCGAATTCACTGGCGAAGCGATCCGACGCATGTCGATGGAAGAGCGAATGACGATTTGCAACATGTCGATTGAAGCTGGAGCGAGAGCCGGCCTCATCAGCCCGGATGAAACGACGTTTGCCTATTTGCGCGGCCGCAAATATGCGCCAAAAGGCGAGGAGTTTGACAAGGCGGTGGAACGGTGGCGGGCGCTTGCAAGCGATGAGGGGGCGGAATACGATAAAACGATTGAAATCGATGCGTCGACGATCGCTCCGATGGTGACGTGGGGGACGAACCCCGCGATGAGCACTTCCGTCGATGGCGTCGTGCCGCATCCCGAGCAATTTGAAAGCAAAACAGAGCAAAACGCGGTGCGCCGGGCGCTTGAGTACATGGGGCTCAAGCCGGGCACGCCGATTACGGATATTCCGGTGCAGCACGTCTTCATCGGTTCGTGCACCAACTCACGCCTCAGCGATTTGCGCGCGGCGGCGAGCATCGTGAAAGGGAAAAAAGTGGCTCCGGGTGTACGGGCGCTCGTCGTGCCTGGATCGCAGCAAGTGAAAAAACAAGCCGAAGCGGAAGGGTTGGCGCAAATTTTCATCGACGCCGGTTTTGAATGGCGCGACTCCGGCTGCAGCGCCTGTTTGGGCATGAACCCGGACATCATCCCAGAAGGCGAGCACTGTGCGTCAACGTCGAACCGCAACTTTGAAGGGCGGCAAGGAAAAGGGGCGCGCACGCATCTCGTCAGCCCGGTGATGGCCGCGGCGGCTGCGATTTACGGACATTTTGTCGATGTGCGCCAGCTTGAAGCCGAGCCGGTCTGTTAAATTGACGATCGTGATGGCAAAAGAGGCGGCGCGGCATCCTAGGAAGCCGAGCTCCTTTGCCATCAGTGACATCCATAACGGAAGGGGGAAAGGACGATGAAGCCGTTTACGATCCATCGCGGAAAAACCGCCGGCATCGATCGGGCGAATATTGATACCGATCAAATCATTCCAAAGCAGTTTTTGAAACGGATTGAACGCACCGGCTTTGGCCAGTTTCTCTTTTACGATTGGCGGTATTTGAGCGACGGCACGCCAAATCCGGAGTTTGAGCTCAACCGCCCGGAAAACGAAGGGGCGACGATTTTAGTCGCCGATGAAAACTTCGGTTGCGGCTCATCGCGCGAACATGCGCCGTGGGCGCTGCAAGATTATGGATTCCGCGTCATCATTGCCCCATCGTTTGCCGATATTTTTTACAACAATTGCTTAAAAAACGGGCTGTTGCCGATCCGGCTGGATAAAGAGGATGTCCGCTACTTGCTGCGCCAAAGCGAGCGCGCAGACTATGAACTGACGGTTTCGCTTGAAGAACAGCGGGTATTTGACGATGAAGGATTTTCGCGTCCGTTTGACATTGACCCGTATCGAAAACAGTTGCTGTTAAAGGGATGGGATGAAATTGATTTAACGTTTGTCTATGAACCGTATATTCAAGCGTATGAACAACAGCATAGCCCGCGGCCGTAAGCGTCTGTTTTTTGCGGTGCAGCGCGGCGGCAAAAATCGGCTGTTCCGCCGTTATTTTGGCAGGAACAGCCTCTTTGTTTTGCATATAGGAGGATGAAGAAAATGGACGGCGGCAGCAAGCGCCAAAAAGGGTTGGCTTGTTTCGGCTAAGAAAACTTGTTACACTTGTGGTAAACACATATAGGAGCGGGCGAAGATGGCCGGGAAAAAAGGAAAAATCATCATGTTTCCGCAAACGAAAGAACGGCTGATGGAAGAGGCGTTTGCTGCGCTCGAGGCGAAGCGGTATAAAGAAGCGCTCCGCTTTTTGCGCGCCGCCGAACAGCTTGGCGACCACAGCTTTCCGGTTCGGCTTGGGCTGGCTGTCTGTTGCTATGAGCTTGGGGAATATGATGAGGCGGAGCGGCGTCTTGCCGGTTTGCTTGACGAGCAACCGGGCAACGGTGAACTGTTGCAAATGTATATTGCCATATTGTTGCAAACGAATCGATACAGCAAGGCCGAAACCGTGATCCGCCACGCCTTGCGCCGTCCGTCGTTATCCGTTTCGCTGCGCGAACAGCTTCACCAGCTGCTTCGATTCAGTGAAAAAATGAATGCCCGCACGCTTCCGCCCGCGGAGTGGAAGCGGGTGAGACGGCTGCTTGAGTCCGGGGACATTGCTGAGCAGCTGCAACTGATTAAACAACTGGAAAAAGAAGACATCGAGCCGGTGCTGCCGTTGCTCAAGCAATATTTACGCGCACCGGAAAAAAGCCCGATGGCGAAAACGATGCTTCTTCGCCTGTTGACAGGGAAGCGAGTCAACGAAACGGTGATGGTTGAAAAATTTGGCCGTTGCATGGAGGTCGTCCCGGCAGCGTTGGACGAACGGACGGAAACGGAATTTGCTTCATCGCTGCTGGGTCGGCTTGAACAGCAGCTCGCGGCGGAAAGCCCGAGCTTATACGAAACGGCGGCGGAAATTTGGCTTCGCTATGCATACGTTTTGTACCCGTTCCCGCCCGAGCCGGCGGACGTTGATGCATGGCTTGCCGCCCTTCATTGGATGGCGAGCCGGTTTTTAGGTTTGGATGCTGACGCGACCGCCTTGGCCGACCGCTACGGTGTCGAGGCATCAGAGATGGTGAGGCTTTGCCAACAGCTATACGAAATAGAGAAACTTTCCTCCCTCTAATGGCTCGTTCTCTGTTGAAACATGGCTGTTGTATGTTATAATATAATGGCTGTGCTATGTATCTGTTTTCGCATACTTGTCTACATAATCGGGCATCATAAAAAGATCATGGACAAGCGGATTGCGCTATGGTCCGAGCAATGATTTCAGGTGGAGGGAATAAGGATGTCAGTCAAATGGGAAAAGCTTGAAGGGAACGAAGGCGTATTGACCGTTGAGGTCGACGCCGAGAAAGTGAACAAAGGCTTGGACGCCGCGTTTAAAAAAGTGGTGAAAAACATCACGCTTCCGGGCTTCCGCAAGGGGAAAGTGCCGCGCGTTCTGTTCGAAAAACGGTTCGGCGTCGAAGCGCTCTATCAAGATGCGCTCGACATTTTGCTGCCAGAGGCGTATGCCAAAGCCGTCGAAGAGGCAGGCATCGAACCGGTGTCAATGCCGGAGATTGACATTGAGCAAATGGAAAAAGGCAAAAGCTTAATTTTCAAAGCGAAAGTGACCGTAAAGCCGGAAGTGAAGCTCGGTCAATACAAAGGGCTTGAAGTGGAAAAAATGGATACAACCGTGACGGACGAAGATGTCGAAAACGAATTGAAACGTTTGCAAGAAAATTACGCCGAACTTGTCGTTAAAGAAGACGGGACGGTGGAAAACGGCGATACGGTCGTCATCGATTTCGAAGGGTTTGTCGACGGCGAGCCGTTTGAAGGCGGCAAGGCGGAGAACTATTCGCTTGAAATCGGCTCTGGAACGTTCATTCCGGGGTTTGAAGAACAGCTTGTCGGCATGAAAGCCGGCGAGGAAAAAGAAATCCAAGTCACATTCCCGGATGAATACCACGCGAAGCAATTGGCCGGCAAACCGGCGACGTTTAAAGTGAAAGTGCATGAAGTGAAAGCGAAACAGTTGCCGGCGCTTGACGATGAGTTTGCCAAAGACGTCGATGAAGAAGTCGAAACGCTTGACGAACTGAAGGCGAAAATTCGCGCCCGTTTGGAAGAGGCGAAAAAGAACGAAGCCGAAGCTGCCGTGCGCAACGCGGTTGTCGAAAAAGCGGCAGCCAACGCAGAAATTGATATTCCAGAGGTCATGGTGAAAAACGAAACAGATCGGATGCTTCGCGAGTTTGATCAACGTCTGCAAATGCAAGGGCTGAATTTGCAGATGTATTATCAATTCTCCGGCCAAGACGAAGCCGCGTTGCGCGAGCAAATGAGAGAGGATGCGGAAAAACGGGTGCGCGCGGCGCTGACGCTCGAGGCGATCGCGAAGGCCGAAAACATCGAAGTGACCGACGAGGAAGTGAACAAAGAGCTCGAAAAAATGGCGGAAGCCTACAAGCTGAGCGTCGACAAGATCAAAGAGCTGCTCGGCAGCTTAGATGGCGTCAAAGAAGATTTAAAATGGCGGAAAACAGTCGATTTTCTTGTAGAGCACAGCAATGTTGCGGCATAATAATAAATGTAAGGAAAGAACAAGGCGCGAGACGTTCGTGCCTTGTTCTTTATCTCACCAATGGCAACTGAACAATAATTTTCAAACTTTTCTAACGAATAACAGTTTTTTCATTCGCTTTTTCGTAAACGTTTATGGTAAAATAGCAAATACATACGTTTTTTTGCAACAAAGGGTGGCGAGACACGATACATACGCAGGCGCGATTCCGTTAGCAAGGGGTGAATGACATGTTTAAGTTTAATGATGAAAAAGGGCAATTGAAATGCTCGTTCTGCGGCAAAACGCAAGACCAAGTGCGCAAGCTGGTCGCCGGTCCGGGCGTTTACATTTGCGATGAGTGCATCGAATTGTGCACCGAGATCGTCGAAGAGGAGCTCGGCAATGAAGAGGAATTTGAATTTAAAGACGTGCCGAAACCGTTGGAAATTCGGGAAATTCTAGATGAGTACGTCATCGGTCAAGATGAGGCGAAAAAATCGCTCGCCGTTGCTGTTTACAACCATTATAAACGGATCAATTCCGGCAGCAAAATCGATGATGTCGAGCTGTCGAAAAGCAACATTTTAATGATCGGGCCGACCGGGAGCGGGAAAACGCTGCTGGCGCAAACATTGGCGCGCATTTTGAACGTGCCGTTTGCCATCGCCGATGCCACCTCGCTTACGGAGGCCGGCTATGTTGGCGAAGACGTCGAAAACATTTTGTTAAAGCTCATCCAAGCGGCTGATTATGACGTCGAACGGGCGGAAAAAGGCATTATTTACATTGACGAAATCGACAAAATCGCCCGCAAATCGGAAAACCCTTCCATCACCCGCGACGTATCCGGCGAAGGGGTGCAGCAGGCGCTGTTGAAAATTTTGGAAGGCACAATTGCCAGCGTTCCGCCGCAGGGCGGCCGCAAACATCCGCATCAAGAATTCATTCAAATCGATACGACGAACATTTTGTTCATTTGCGGTGGAGCGTTTGACGGCATTGAGCCGATCATCAAGCGCCGTCTTGGCAAAAAAGTGATCGGTTTTGGCGCGGAAATGAACCAGACGGATGTCGACGAGAAAAACTTGTTGTCGAAAGTGCTGCCGGAAGACTTACTCAAATTCGGACTCATTCCGGAGTTCATCGGCCGTCTGCCGGTCATTACGACGCTCGAGCCGCTCGACGAACAGGCGTTGATTGACATTTTGACGAAACCGAAAAATGCCATTGTGAAGCAATACCAAAAAATGCTTGAGCTTGACGGCGTTGAGCTCGAGTTTGAAGAAGCGGCGCTCCGCGAAATCGCGAAAAAAGCGATTGAGCGGAAAACGGGGGCGCGCGGCCTTCGCTCGATCATCGAAGGCATTATGCTCGATGTGATGTTTGAGCTGCCGTCGCGCGAAGATGTGCAAAAGTGCATCATTACGCTTGATACGGTGCGCGGTACAAAGCCGCCGACGCTGATCCGCCATGATGGCACGGTGATCGAGCTGGAACGGAAAACATCTGCCTGATGGGAAAACCGCCTTTTTTCGGCGGTTTCTTTTTTTTGCCGCCCATGCCCTGGGCGCCGGCCGGCGCTTTTTTTGTTTATTCCCGCCAGTTCGCGGAGATACTATCATACTACATACCATCTAAAGGCAGGAGGATATCGGGGCATGGATTGGACGAACATCGTACTGGTCATCCAGCTGTTTTTCGGGGTCATCATCGGCCTTTATTTTTGGAATTTGCTAAGAGGGCAGCGCGTACAAAAAGTTTCGATTGATAAAGAGTCGCGCAAAGAGATGGAACAGCTCCGCAAGCTGCGTTCGATTTCGCTCACCGAGCCGCTGGCGGAAAAAGTACGGCCGAAAAGTTTTGACGACATCGTCGGTCAGGAAGATGGCATCAAGGCGTTAAAAGCGGCTTTATGCGGCCCGAACCCGCAGCATGTCATCATTTACGGGCCGCCCGGCGTCGGCAAGACGGCGGCTGCTCGGCTCGTGCTTGAGGAAGCGAAAAAAAATCCGCTCTCCCCGTTTAAGAAAAATGCGGTGTTCGTGGAGCTCGATGCGACGACGGCGCGCTTTGACGAGCGCGGCATCGCCGACCCGCTCATCGGTTCGGTGCACGACCCGATTTACCAGGGGGCCGGGGCGATGGGGCAAGCCGGCATTCCCCAGCCGAAGCAAGGGGCGGTGACGAACGCCCACGGCGGCGTTTTATTCATCGACGAAATCGGCGAGCTTCATCCGATCCAAATGAACAAGTTGTTGAAAGTGCTTGAGGACCGGAAAGTATTTTTTGAAAGCGCCTATTACAGCAAAGAAAATCCGCAAATCCCAAGCCATATTCACGATATTTTCCAAAATGGGCTGCCGGCTGATTTCCGTCTTGTCGGGGCGACGACGCGCACCCCGAACGAAATTCCTCCGGCCATTCGCTCCCGTTGCCTGGAAGTATTTTTCCGTGAATTGGACCAAGATGAAATTGCCCTCATCGCTAAAAAGGCGGCGGAAAAAGTCCGCTTGAACGTGTCAGAAAGCGGCATTCGCCTCCTTGCCGCCTATGCGCGCAACGGGCGGGAGGCGGTCAACATGATGCAAATTGCCGCTGGCCTGGCCATCACGGAAAACCGAGAAAACATTTTGGACAAAGATATTGAATGGGTCATTCAATCGAGCCAAATGACTCCGCGCTATGAGAAGAAAATCGCGTCTGCCCCGGCGGTCGGCGTCGTCAATGGCCTTGCCGTGTACGGCCCGAACACCGGCGCGCTGTTGGAAATTGAGGTGACCGCCTTGCCGGCGAAAGGAAAAGGATCGATCAATGTCACCGGCATTGTCGAGGAGGAAAGCATCGGCAGCGCAGAAAAATCGGTGCGGCGCAAAAGCATGGCGCGCGGCTCGGCGGAAAACGTCATCACGGTGCTGCGGGCGATGGGCGTGCCAGCGGACCGCTACGACATTCATGTCAACTTTCCGGGCGGGGCGCCGGTTGACGGCCCTTCAGCCGGGGTGGCGATTGCGGTCGGCATTTATTCCGCCATTTACCAGCTGCCAGTCGATCATACGGTCGCGATGACCGGAGAAATCAGCATCCGTGGCTGCGTGAAACCGGTCGGCGGCGTGTTCGCCAAAATCAAAGCGGCCAAACAAGCTGGGGCGAAAAAAGTCATCATCCCGATTGAGAATATGCAATCGCTGCTAGGCGAAGTCAGCGGCATTCAAATCATCGCCGTCCGCCGCCTCGAGGAAGTGTTCGTCCATGTGTTCGGCGAAGAGGCGCTCCGCCGCGGCCCCGCGCTGCTGCCAGCGGCTATGGACCGCTCGGAGAAAAAGCTCGTCTAGCCAAGGGAAACGGCGGCAAGGCGAACGAGTGGCAACGAAAGCGGGCGGCCCGCCCGGCCTCTTTTATGCACGGCTTCGGCGCAAGCGGATCGTCGCTGAAGTCGGTTTTTCTTTGCCTGCAGACGGAGCGCCGCGCGCTTTTTCGTTCGTCAAATTTTACAAACCCGGCTACCGTACTATACAATAAACGAATAGAAGCGAGAGATGGAGGTGTTCGGCGTGAACGGAAAGAAAAAGGAGACGGTCGTTCCGCTTTTGCCGCTGCGGGGGCTGCTCGTGTTTCCGACGATGGTGCTCCATTTGGATGTCGGGCGCGAGAAATCGGTCAAAGCGCTCGAGCAAGCCATGGTCGAGGATCATATGATTTTGCTGACGTCGCAAAAAGACGTTGCCATCGACGAACCGGACATGGATGACTTATATAAAATGGGAACGATCGCGCGCGTCAAGCAGCTTCTAAAACTCCCGAACGGCACGTTCCGCGTGCTTGTCGAAGGCGTCGCCCGGGCGCTCATCACGGAAGTGATCAGCGAGGAGCCGTACTTTCTCGTCAAAGTCGAAAAGTTTGCTGATCGGGCGGCGAAAGATTTGGAAGATGAGGCGCTCAAGCGGACGATGCTTGAATATTTCGAGCAGTACATAAACTTGTCCAAGCGGCTGTCGGTCGACATTTACGCCTCGATCGTCGACATCGATGAGCCGGGGCGAATGGCGGACATCATCGCCTCGCACTTGCCGCTTAAGCTTGAGGAAAAGCAGCGCATTTTAGAAACGATCGACGTGAAAGAGCGCCTCAATAAAATCATCCAAATTTTGCACAACGAAAAAGAAGTGCTCCAGCTTGAGAAAAAGATCAGCGCCCGCGTCAAGCAGTCGATGGAGCGGACGCAAAAAGAGTACTATTTGCGCGAGCAAATGAAGGCGATTCAAAAAGAGCTTGGCGAAAAGGAAGGAAAAACGGGCGAAGTCGAGGAGCTGAAAGAAAAAATCGAGGCGGCCGGCATGCCGGAGCATGTGAAACAAACAGCATTGAAGGAGCTTGACCGCTATGAAAAAATTCCGGCGACCTCAGCGGAAAGCGCAGTCATTCGCAACTACCTCGATTGGCTCATCGCTTTGCCGTGGTCGAAAGAAACGGAAGACATCCACGACATTAAGCGGGCGGAAGCGATTTTAAACGAAGAGCATTACGGGCTCGATAAAGTGAAAGAACGGGTGCTTGAATTTTTATCCGTCAAGCAGCTGACGAAATCGTTAAAAGGCCCGATTCTTTGCCTCGCCGGACCGCCGGGGGTCGGCAAAACGTCGCTCGCCCGCTCGATCGCCAAAGCGCTCGGCCGCCGCTTCGTCCGTGTTTCGCTCGGCGGCGTCCGCGACGAATCGGAAATTCGCGGCCATCGCCGCACGTATGTCGGCGCAATGCCGGGACGCATTATCCAGGGGATGAAAAAAGCAGGCACGATCAACCCCGTCTTCTTGCTCGATGAAATCGACAAAATGTCGAGCGACTTCCGTGGCGATCCATCGGCGGCCATGCTGGAGGTGCTTGATCCGGAGCAAAATCATACGTTCAGCGACCATTACATTGAAGAGCCGTACGATCTATCGAAAGTCATGTTTATCGCCACGGCCAACCATTTGGCGGCGATTCCGCAGCCGCTCTTGGACCGGATGGAAGTGATCCACATACCAGGCTACACAGAAGTGGAGAAGCTGCATATCGCCAAGCGGCATTTGCTGCCGAAACAAATCGCCGAGCACGGGCTGAAAAAGGCGGCGTTGCAAATTCGCGATGACGCGATGCTCGATATCATCCGCCATTATACGCGCGAAGCCGGGGTGCGGGAGCTTGAGCGGCAGCTCGCCGCTATCTGCCGAAAAGCGGCCCGCCTCATCGTTTCCGGCGAGAAAAAGCGGGTGGTGATCACAGAAAACAATCTTGAGGAATTTTTAGGGAAGCGAAAATACCGCTACGGCCGAGCGGAGGCGGAAGACCAAGTCGGCGTGGCGACCGGGCTGGCGTATACGGCGTTTGGCGGCGATACGCTCGCAATCGAAGTGTCGCTCGCGCCAGGCAATGGGAAACTCGTGCTGACCGGCAAGCTCGGCGATGTCATGAAAGAATCAGCGCAAGCGGCGTTCAGCTACGTGCGGTCGCGCGCTGAGGAGCTTGACATTGATCCGAAGTTCCATGAGAAATATGATATTCACATCCACGTTCCGGAAGGCGCGGTGCCGAAAGACGGGCCATCGGCCGGCATTACGATTGCGACCGCACTCATTTCCGCTTTGACGGGCAAGCCGGTGAGCCGTTTTGTCGGCATGACCGGGGAAATTACGCTGCGCGGCCGCGTTCTTCCGATCGGGGGGCTGAAAGAGAAAACGTTAAGCGCCCACCGTGCCGGATTGAAAACAGTCATTTTGCCGAAAGACAATGAAAAAGATTTGGCTGACATTCCGGAAACGGTGAAGCGCGACTTGCGCTTTGTGCTCGTCTCCCATCTCGATGAGGTGCTGCCGCACGCGTTGGTGGGGTGGAAGCGATGAATGTGAAGAAAGCAGAGCTTGTGACCAGTGCCGTCAAGCCGGAACAATATCCGGACGGCGGACGGCCGGAGGTGGCGCTCGCCGGCCGTTCGAACGTCGGCAAATCATCATTCATCAACAAAATGATCAACCGGAAAAATTTGGCGCGCACCTCCTCAAAGCCAGGCAAAACGCAGACGTTGAATTTTTATTTGATTAACGACTCGTTTTACTTTGTGGACGTGCCAGGTTATGGCTTCGCCCGCGTGTCGAAGCAGGAGCGGCAAAAATGGGGGAAAATGATGGAGACGTACTTTACGACGCGCGAGGTGCTCAAGGCGGCGGTCCTGCTCGTTGACTTGCGCCATCCGCCGACGAAAGACGATGTGATGATGTACGAGTTTTTGAAACATTACGAGATCCCGGTGATCGTCATCGCGACGAAAGCGGATAAAGTGCCGCGCGGCAAGCATCAAAAACACGCGAAAATCGCGCGCGAGACGCTGCGGATGGCTGACGGCGACCCGCTCATTTTGTTTTCCGCCGAGACCGGGCAAGGGAAAGATGAAGCATGGGCGGCGCTTTTGCCGTTTGTGGCCTCATGACGAAAACACCAGCGATTCGGCTGGTGTTTTCGCTTCCAAGGCTATTTTCGCCTAGCCCATAATATATAGATACCGATGGCGATGAGTCCGAGCGGCCAAAACTTCCAGACAGAGGAAAGTCCGGCTTGGACGAGGTGAAAGAATGGCTGGCCGCGCCCGGAAAACGTCAGCAAGACAGCGAGAAGCAAAAAAAGCACGCCAAAGCCGGCCCCGCCTTTTTGTTTGCGGCTGCTGGCGAAAAAAGCGAGCGCGATGAGGAAAAAAAACATGTTCACGCCGCGGGGCCAGAACGAAAATGCACCCGCAAGGAGCAACTCAACGCCAAATCCGAGTAAAAGAAAGCCGGGGAAAAGGTAAGCATATTCGCGCGCTGAATGCGCCTGGCCAAGCAAAGCCGCGCCGCAAATGGCAAGCAAGGCCGGCCACCCTTGGAAGAAATGGAAAAGGGGGGATTCCAACTGTCCGGCGAGAAAATACAGCCCGAGGCCGATGAACAAGATGCCGGCGAATACCGTTCGGGTTTTCATGATCGTCGCGTCCTCCGTTTCCCTTTTGGACATGTTTATGATAGAATGATCACTGTCTACAGTTTAGCATAGCTTTGGAGGCATGTTCACAATTTTTTCAAACCGGAACGATGGACGGTTGTGATATAATGATAGAAGGGATTCGGTCAATAAGGGGGATGGCATCGTGCAAATCGTAGTCGTTGGCGTCGACTATAAAACCGCCCCTGTAGAAATCCGCGAAAAGCTCGCGTTTGCGGAAGCGGAACTCGGTGCGGCGATGAAACAGCTCGCCAAGCAAAAAAGCGTGCTCGAAAATGTGATCGTCTCGACGTGCAACCGGACGGAAGTTTATGCAGTGGTCGATCAACTGCATACCGGCCGTTACTATATTAAAGCATTTTTAGCCGAATGGTTTGGCGTTAGAGTGGAAGCGATTGCTCCGTATTTGCGTGTGCTTGAAGGAGAGGCGGCCATCCAGCATTTGTTCCGCGTGGCGGCTGGCCTTGATTCGATGGTGCTTGGGGAAACGCAAATTTTAGGGCAAGTGAAAGACAGCTATTTGCTCGCTCAAGAGATCGGGACGAGCGGCACGATTTTCAACCATCTGTTCAAGCAGGCAGTGACCTTTGCGAAGCGCGCCCACTCGGAAACGGGCATCGGCGCGCACGCTGTATCGGTCAGCTATGCGGCGGTTGAGCTGGCGAAGAAAATTTTCGGCCGCCTTGCCGGCAAGCACGTCTTGATTATCGGGGCCGGCAAAATGGGGACGCTGGCGGCGCAAAACTTGTGCGGCAGCGGCGTCGGGAAGGTGACGGTTGTCAATCGGACGCTTGAAAAAGCGAAACAGCTTGCTAAGCAGTTTGCCGGCGAGGCGAAGCCGCTCGGCGAATTGTCATGCGCTTTGCTGGAAGCGGATATCGTCATCAGCTCGACGGGAGCCAAAGGCTATATTTTGACGAAGGAAATGGTGGCGCCGCTTGAGAAAATGCGCAAAGGCCGCCCGCTCTTTATGGTTGACATCGCGGTGCCGCGCGATTTGGATCCGGCGTTGGCTGATTTGGAAACCGTGTTTTTGTACGACATCGACGATTTGCAAGATGTGGTGGCGGCCAACTTGGCGGAACGGCAAAAGGCAGCGGCTCGCATTGAAACGATGATCGAAGCGGAACTTATGGCGTTCAGCCAATGGATGCAGACGCTCGGCGTCGTGCCAGTCATCGCCGCATTGCGCGAAAAGGCGCTGGCCATCCAAGCGGAAACGATGAAAAGTTTGGAGCGGAAACTGCCGCATTTGTCGGAGCGCGATTGGAAAGTGTTGAACAAACATACGAAAAGCATTATTAACCAGCTGCTCCGCGATCCGATTTTGCAGGCGAAGGAACTCGCCGCCGGCCCGAATGCCGAGGAGGCGCTTCAGCTGTTTATGAAAATTTTCAATATCGAAGATGCGGTGAAAGCCGAGCGGCGCATGCAGCAGGCGAAATCCGAGCAGCGCGATGAACAAGACGCGGAAGCGGTCCGTGCCGCCCGCCCATCATGGCAGCTGTAAGGTGGGATGGATGGTGGCGCTGTTGTATGAGCTGTCCATTTTGCTTTACATCGCCTCGATCCTTTTCTATTTCATCGATTTTTTGCAACAAAACCGGAAGGCGAACGACATCGCCTTCTGGTTGCTTTCTATTGTTTGGCTTTTGCAGACAGTGACGTTTGTTTCTCGCATCATTGAGACGAAGCGCTTTCCGATTTTAACGATGTCGGAAGGGCTTTATTTTTACGCCTGGCTGCTCATTACGCTGTCGCTCGTCATCAATCGGCTGCTGCGCGTCGATTTCATCGTCTTTTTTACGAACGTGCTTGCTTTTTTTATTTTGGCCATTCATACGTTCGCACCGTCTTCGCAGTCGCCGGCTGTTGCGGAGCGGCTCGTTTCGGAGCTGCTTATCATCCACATCACCCTTTCGCTCGGAGCGTATGCGGCGTTTACGCTGTCGTTTCTGTTTTCGGTGCTTTACATGTTGCAGTACAGTTTGCTGAAAAAGAAAAAGTGGGGGGCGCGCCTTTGGCGCATGGCGGATTTGTCACGGCTTGATTTTTTGTCGTATGTTTTAAATGTGCTCGGCTTGCCTATGTTGTTATTAGGGCTCATCCTTGGCGTGATTTGGGCGTACATTCAAATCGACCATTTCCATTGGTATGATGCGAAAGTGCTCGGGTCGTTTGTCGTTTTTCTCGTCTATGGCGTCTATTTTTACAAGCGAGCCGTCCGGCAGATGCAAGGGAAGGCGATCGCGCTATGGAACATCGGTTCGTTTTTATTTTTGCTTGTCAACTTTTTCTTGTTTGGCAGTTTGTCAAAATTTCATTTTTGGTATTCGTAATTGAGGTGGAACGAGATGCGGAACATTGTCGTTGGCTCGCGGCGCAGCAAGCTTGCCTTGACCCAGACGAAGTGGGTGATCAACGAATTGAAACAGCTTGGGGCGCCGTTTACGTTTGAAGTGAAAGAAATCGTCACGAAAGGAGATCGGGTGCTTGATGTTACGCTCTCGAAAGTCGGGGGCAAAGGGTTGTTTGTGAAAGAGATCGAGCATGAATTGCTCGCCGGCGGCATCGATATGGCGGTCCATAGCATGAAAGATATGCCGGCCGTGCTGCCCGAAGGTTTAGTGATCGGCGCGGTTCCGCGCCGCGAAGATGCACGCGATGTGCTTGTCAGCAAAGGAAACCGGATGCTCTCCGACTTGCCGCCTGGGTCGGTCATTGGCACGAGCAGCTTGCGCCGTTCGGCGCAGCTGCTTGCCTATCGCCCGGATTTGACGATCAAATGGATTCGCGGCAATATTGACACAAGGTTGGCGAAGCTCGAAAGCGAAGAGTACGATGCGATCGTGCTGGCGGCGGCGGGTCTTGCGCGCATGGGTTGGGGCGATGACGTCATCAGCGACTATCTTCCTTTTGATGTCTGTGTTCCGGCGGTCGGCCAAGGGGCGCTGGCGATCGAATGCCGGGAGGATGATGACGAATTGCGCGAATGGCTCAGCCGGTTAAACGACGAGCAAACCGAGCGGGCTGTTCGGGCGGAGCGCGCCTTTTTGCAGCAAATGGAAGGCGGCTGTCAAGTGCCGATTGCCGGCTACGCCGAAGCAGACGGCGGTATGGTGCGCCTCACGGCCCTTGTCGCTTCGCCGGATGGAAAAGAAAAGTATAAAGAAATGGTCACGGGCGCCGATCCGGAGGCCGTCGGCCGGCAGGCGGCCGCTGTCTTAATCGAACAAGGGGCGAAAGCGCTTATCGAGCGGGTGAAACAGGAGTTGAGCCAATCATGACACACAGCGCGCTCGCCGGCAAAACGGTGCTCGTGACGCGCGGCAAGGAGCAGGCCGCGTCATTTTCTGCCAAGCTGCGTGCTGTTGGCGCCGTTCCAGTCGAGCTTCCGCTCATTGTCATTCGACCGGCGACGGCGCCGGAAGAAATCGCTTCTATGGTTGAGCGGCTTGGCGAATACCGTTGGCTCGTTTTCACAAGCGCGAACGCCGTCCGCTTCTTTTTTCCGCATGTTTCGTTGCCGCGGCCGCTGCCGGAGATGGCTGTCGTCGGCCGGAAAACAGCGGCGGCGCTCGCCGAGCATGGTCTTTCCCCGGCGCTCGTGCCGGATGATTACACCGCCGAACGGCTGGCTGACTTGCTCATGCCGCGCGTCAAACAAGGCGACCGGGTGCTGTTTGTCAAAGGCAATTTGGCGCGCCCGACCTTGCCTGAGGCGTTGCGAAACGCCGGCGCCGCGGTCGACGAGCTCACGGTGTATGAGACCGCGTCTGACGAAAGCGGCCGGGAGCGGTTGTTGTCGCTGTTGCGCCGGCGGGAGCTTGATGCGGTCACCTTGATGAGCCCGTCGGCGGTTGACAGCCTTGTCCGCCTTCTCGACAAAGAAGCGGATGCCCTTCTTTCCAGTGTTGCGGTCGCCTGCATCGGACCGGTGACGAAAGAAGCGGCCGAGCGGGCGGGCATTCCAGTCCATATTTGTCCGACGGATTACACCACGGATGGTATAATCAAAGCGATGGAACAATATTTTTCCATGGAGGGACGATGAATGGCACTGTCATTTGACCGCCATCGCCGTTTGCGGCAAACGGCTGCGATTCGGGCGATGGTGCGCGAGACGCATCTTCGTGTCGAGGATCTCATTTACCCGCTGTTTGTGGTCGAGGGCAGCGGCATTAAGCGGGAAGTGCCGTCGATGCCAGGGGTTTACCATTTATCGCTTGACCGCTTATCCGAGGAAGTGGACGACATCGCCAAGCTTGGCATTCCCGCCGTCATGGTGTTTGGCGTGCCGAATGAAAAAGATGAAGTCGGTTCGCAGGCGTATTGCGAAACAGGGATTGTTCAGCGGGCGATCCGCCAAATCAAAGCCGAACACCCAGATCTAGTCGTCATTGCTGATACGTGTTTATGTGAATATACGAGCCACGGCCATTGCGGCGTCGTCGAAAACGAGCGTGTGCTGAACGACCCGTCGCTCGAGCTCCTCACCAAAACGGCGGTGAGCCAAGCGCAAGCCGGCGCCGACATCATCGCGCCGTCGAACATGATGGACGGCTTTGTCGCCGCCATTCGCCGTGGGCTTGATGAAGCAGGGTTTGAGTATGTGCCGATCATGTCGTATGCAATCAAATACGCTTCGGCGTTTTACGGCCCGTTCCGTGATGCCGCCGACAGCGCGCCGCAGTTTGGCGACCGGAAGACGTACCAAATGGATCCGGCCAACCGCCTTGAGGCGTTTCGCGAGGCGGAGTCGGATGTCAAAGAAGGCGCTGATTTCTTGATGGTGAAGCCAGCGCTTGCCTACATGGATATTATCCGCGACATCAAAAACCGTTTTCCGCTGCCGCTTGTCGCTTATAACGTGAGCGGCGAGTATGCGATGATCAAGGCGGCGGCGCAAAACGGCTGGATCGATGAGAAGCCGGTTGTCATGGAAATGTTGACAGGGATGAAACGGGCGGGCGCGGATTTGATCATTACGTATTTTGCCAAAGATGTCGCCCGCTGGCTGGCTGAATAGAGAGGAGGGCGGAAGCATGCGAAGCTACGAACGGTCAAAAACCGCTTACGAAGAAGCGGTGAAATTGATGCCGGGCGGGGTGAACAGCCCGGTGCGCGCCTTCAAGTCGGTCGGGATGACGCCGATTTTCATGGCGCGCGGCCAAGGATCGAAAATTTACGATATTGACGGCAATGAGTACATTGATTACGTGCTGTCATGGGGGCCGCTCATTTTAGGGCATGCCCATCCCCAAGTCGTTGAAGCGTTGAAGCGGGTGGCGGAACAAGGGACGAGCTTTGGCGCTCCGACATTGCTTGAAAATGAGCTCGCCAAGCTCGTGATTGAGCGGGTGCCGTCGGTGGAAATCGTGCGGATGGTCAATTCCGGTACGGAGGCGACGATGAGCGCCCTCCGCTTAGCGCGCGGCTATACGAAGCGCAACAAAATCATGAAATTCGAAGGCAGCTACCACGGCCACGGCGATTCGCTGCTCATTAAAGCCGGCTCCGGCGTGGCGACGCTCGGCTTGCCGGACAGCCCGGGCGTTCCGGAATCGGTCGCCCAGCATACGATCACGGTGCCGTACAACGATTTGGACAGCGTCCGCTATGCGTTTGAGCGGTTTGGCGAAGACATCGCCGCGGTGATCGTCGAACCGGTCGCCGGCAACATGGGCGTCGTTCCGCCAGTGCCTGGCTTTTTGGAAGGGTTGCGCGAGGTGACGAAACAATACGGCGCTTTATTGATTTTCGACGAGGTCATGACCGGGTTCCGCGTCGATTACCATTGCGCCCAAGGGTATTACGGCGTTGAGCCGGATTTGACGTGCCTTGGCAAAGTGATCGGCGGCGGCTTGCCGGTCGGGGCGTACGGGGGCAAAGCCGAGATCATGGAGCTTGTCGCGCCGAGCGGACCGGTGTACCAAGCCGGCACGCTCTCCGGCAATCCGCTCGCCATGACGGCCGGGTACGAGACGCTCCGCCAGCTGACGCCGGAAACGTACGAAGAGCTTGGCCGCAAAGCGGCGCGCCTTGCGGATGGGCTTCATCAGGCAGCAGAGAAATACGACATCCCGCATACGATCAACCGCGCTGGGTCGATGATCGGCTTTTTCTTCACGAACGAGCCGGTGGTCAACTACGAGACAGCGAAAACGTCCGACTTGGAGCTGTTTGCCGCCTATTATCGGGAAATGGCGAATGAAGGCATTTTCCTGCCGCCGTCGCAATTTGAAGGGCTGTTTTTGTCGACGGCGCACAGTGATGATGATATTGAATATACGATTGCCGCTGCTGAGCGGGTGTTTGCCCGTCTGCGCGGATAAGGAAAGGGGCTGCCGACCGTCGGCAGCCCAATTTTTTATCATACCGCCTCGTTTCCGTTCATACAATGGATAATGTCATCAAAACCATTTGCCGAAGGGACGGAAGGAGGAGGCCCGGTTGGAGCAATCGTATTTGCGTTTTTCATTGGAAGAATCGGTCTGGTTTAAAAGAGGACAGGAAGTCGCCGAGTTTTTATCCATTTCTCTTGATCCGGTCATTTCCGTCGATGAGTACGACCAATATATTACGATCCGTGGGGCGCTCGAGCTAAACGGTGAATTTCGTCAGGCGGGCGAAGGGCTCGTCGAGGCGGATGACGACGTGTTTGAGCTGGCTGGTTATCGGTTCATTCAGCACATTTCGGTGCGCGAAGACGGGATCAGCGAACTGTCGCACCGTTTTCCAATCGATATTACGATTCCAAAAAACCGCATTCGTTCCCTTGAGGATGTGTACGTGACGGTTGAATCGTTTGATTATGATTTGGATGAAAACGGAAGATTGCTGATCACTGCCGACATTTCGATCAGCGGCATCAGTGAAGCGCCGCTTGGCGATGATTTGCCGGACGATGAGGAGGACGATGAGCCGCTGTTTGCCCCGTTTGAATCGATCGCCCGCAAGGAAGCGGCCGGTGAGGAAGCGTTTGCTTCCGTGGATGATCTCGCCGATGAGGCGGATGAACAGCCGGCTTTGGCCGCCGGCGAAACGACGGTTTCCGTCATGGAGCCAGCCGCCTTGCGTCATGAAGAAACGGGGGCTGAAGAAGAGGAGGCCAAAGAGCCGTTTTTGCCGCTTGAGACGGAAACGAAGGTGGTCAGCGCACAGACGGAGGAAGACATCGCTTCGCTGCTGCCGCCAACTGAGGCGAAGGTATCGATCGGGGCGGCGAAAAAGGCGGTTGAGGAAGAAGAGGAAGAAGAAACGAAAACAAAAAGCGAAAATGCGCTTTACTTGACGAAATTGTTTGCGAAAAGCGAGGCGGAAGAGTTTACGAAACTGAAAATTTGCATCGTCCAGCAAGGAGATTCATTGGACAAGATTGCCGAACGGTATGATGTGACCGTCTCGCAGCTTTTGCGCGCCAATGATTTGGAAAGCCCAGATGACGTGCACGAGGGGCAGCTGCTATATATTCCGGCCATGGCGGGAAGCCGTCCTTTCTCATGAAAGGGACGCTTTCCGTTTCTTTTGCTGATAAGGGGGCGTAACGATGGCCGCACAGTCTGACCGATATGATGCTGTGCTCGTCCAGTATGGGCTTCGACCAGTGCGCATTGAGCAGCGAGGCAAAGCCGTCAAGGTATACACGAACCGCGGCGTTTTTGCTTTAAAGCCGCTCGAAAGCGAGCAAGAAGCCGCCGCCGTTTGGCAGTCTCTTCAGCATGGCGGTCCCCGTTGTCTCCCGCTTTACCTGACGCGGCAGCGGTCGCTGTTTGCCACAGAAGGCGGCCGTCTTTATTATTTGCAAGCCTGGCATCATGGCGAAGCGAGAGCGGATGAGGATGCCGTTCGCTCCTTTTTTCGCGAACTCGCCCGCCTCCATCGCGCCACCGTCCGCACGATCGAGGTGAGTGAGGAAGAGGCGGCGGCGTACCGAAAGCAAAAAAAGGACGAATGGCAACGGGCGCGGACGGTGTGGGAAGAACGGATTGAGCGGTACGAAGCGGCGTGGTACATGTCTCCGTTTCAGCTTCAATGCTGCACATATTTCCATGAGGTGATGCGCGCGTACTCGTTCGCTGAAGAACGGCTCGATGTGTGGGAAGAGACGCTCAAAGAGACGAAGCAATGGCGCATCGCCTGGGTGCACGGCAAAGCGCGCCTCTCCCACTATATCCCGCCGTATTGGATCAGTTGGGAGCGGGCGCATTGGAATTCACCGCTCTTTGATGTGATCGCCGCGCTCCGTTTTCACGTACAGACAATGCCGCCGCTTGGGCGCGAGTGGCTTGAAGGGATGGAGGAGTACGAGAAGGAGCTGCCGCTGTCCGACGGAGAGCGGGCGTTTTTATACAGCCATTTGGCGGAGCCGCGCGGGTTTGTCCGCTGTTTGGAGAGGTATGAGGCCGCTTCGCGGAACGAGCGGAACGAACGGGAATATGTGGCCGCGTTGCAGCGTCGTTATTTGGCGTTCAAAAATACGGAGGCGCTCGTTATGCACCTTGTCCAACGCGACGCCGCGCGGCAGCAGGAAGAAGCGGTGGACAACGAACCGCCGGCGGATGAAAGCAGCAATGATTAAATGGATTTTGAATCCAGCCAAACAAAACGGCGTCGCACTAAATCCATTCCAAATGGAGCGCCACGGCAATGAAAACGAAGATGGCCAATAAAATGACATCAAACGTCGTTGGCAGAAAAATGGTGCGGATCGCTTGAAAAATGGTGAGCGGGATGATCACTTGGGCGCAGACGGCGCGCACTTGCCGAAGCCACGGCGGCCACGAATACGGGTTGAATCGCCGCATCGACATTCCCTCCTTCTCCGGTTTACTATACAATATGAAACGTGCGATTGTTTGTCACCAAATGCACACGGATGGAATAAATAAATAAAAACTTGGCAAAGATGATGGACAATGGTAGTATAATAATCGAACAATGATGACAAAAGCGAAGACGGGGAGGAGTACAGCGGTCCGCGCCTGCAGAGAGGGAAATCAGAAGCTGCGAGATTTCCTAGGATGACGGCTGCTGGAAGGTCGCCCTTGAGCTGCTTCTTTGAAAGGCGCTGCTGCCGAGTAGAGGAAGCCGGCATCATGCCGTTATGCCAATGAAGCGCTTAAGCCTTTGGGCTTAAGAAAAAAGGTGGTACCGCGAAAGCAGCTCCTTTCGTCCTTTTTGGATGAAAGGGGCTTTTTTGCTTGCCGGCTGCGCGGCATTGCTCAGTGGGAAGCCGCCGTCGGCCGCATTGTCCATCATGTTGAAGGAGGGAAATGAAACATGGCACAGCACGAAGTGTCGATGCCGCCCAAATACGACCACCGCGCGGTCGAAGCGGGGCGCTACGAATGGTGGCTGAAAGGAAAATTTTTTGAAGCGACCGGTGATCCGAACAAACGACCGTTTACGATCGTCATCCCGCCGCCCAACGTCACCGGCAAACTGCATCTGGGGCACGCGTGGGATACGACGCTGCAAGACATCATTACGCGCATGAAACGGATGCAAGGGTATGACGTTCTGTGGCTTCCGGGAATGGATCACGCCGGCATCGCCACCCAGGCGAAAGTGGAAGAGAAGCTGCGCCAGCAAGGGCTGTCGCGCTACGATTTAGGCCGGGAAAAATTTTTAGAAGAAACGTGGAAGTGGAAGGAAGAATACGCCGGCCATATTCGCAGCCAATGGGCGAAGTTAGGGCTTGGCCTCGATTACACGCGCGAGCGGTTCACGCTCGATGAAGGGCTCTCAAAAGCGGTGCGCGAAGTGTTCGTCTCGCTCTACCGGAAAGGGCTTATTTACCGCGGCGAGTACATCATCAACTGGGACCCGGTGACGAAAACCGCTTTGTCAGACATTGAGGTCGTTTATAAAGAAGTAAAAGGCGCGCTCTACCATTTGCGCTATCCGCTCGCTGACGGCTCCGGCTACATTGAAGTGGCGACGACCCGTCCGGAAACGATGCTCGGCGATACGGCCGTTGCTGTGCACCCCGATGACGAGCGGTACAAGCACTTGATCGGCAAAATGGTAAAACTGCCGATCGTTGGCCGCGAAATTCCGATCATTGCCGACGAATACGTCGATATGGAGTTCGGCTCCGGGGCGGTCAAAATTACGCCGGCGCACGACCCGAACGACTTTGAAATCGGCAACCGCCACAACTTGCCGCGCATTCTTGTCATGAACGAAGACGGCACGATGAATGAAAACGCCATGAAATACCAAGGGCTTGACCGGTTTGAATGCCGGAAGCAGATCGTCCGCGATTTGCAAGAACAAGGCGTCCTCTTTAAAATCGAGGAGCACGTGCACTCAGTCGGTCACAGTGAACGGAGCGGCGCTGTTATCGAGCCGTATTTGTCGACGCAATGGTTTGTGAAAATGAAGCCGCTCGCCGAAGCCGCCATCAAGCTCCAGCAAACCGACGGCAAAGTGCAGTTCGTGCCGGAGCGTTTTGAAAAAACGTATTTGCATTGGCTTGAAAACATCCGCGACTGGTGCATTTCGCGCCAGCTTTGGTGGGGGCATCGCATCCCGGCATGGTACCATAAAGAAACGGGTGAAATTTACGTCGACCATGAACCGCCAAAAGACATTGAAAACTGGGAGCAAGACCCCGACGTGCTTGATACGTGGTTCAGCTCGGCGCTTTGGCCGTTCTCGACAATGGGATGGCCGGATGTGGAATCGTCGGATTACAAGCGCTACTACCCGACTGATGTGCTTGTCACCGGCTATGACATCATTTTCTTCTGGGTGTCGCGCATGATTTTCCAAGGGCTCGAATTCACCGGGAAGCGCCCGTTCAAAGACGTGCTCATCCACGGTCTTGTCCGCGATGCCCAAGGGCGGAAAATGAGCAAATCGCTCGGCAACGGCGTCGATCCGATGGATGTGATCGATCAGTACGGCGCCGATGCGCTCCGTTACTTCTTGGCGACCGGCAGCTCGCCGGGGCAAGACTTGCGCTTCAGCACCGAAAAAGTTGAAGCGACGTGGAATTTTGCCAACAAAATTTGGAACGCCTCGCGCTTTGCCTTGATGAACATGGGCGGCATGACGTACGAGGAGCTTGATTTGAGCGGCGAAAAAACGGTCGCCGACCATTGGATTTTAACGCGCCTCAACGAAACGATCGACACGGTGACGAAGCTTGCTGAGAAATACGAATTCGGCGAAGCGGGGCGCACGCTGTACAACTTTATTTGGGACGACTTGTGCGACTGGTACATTGAAATGGCGAAATTGCCGCTTTACGGTGACGACGAAGCGGCGAAAAAGACGACGCGCTCCGTGTTGGCGTATGTGCTCGACAACACGATGCGCCTGCTTCACCCGTTCATGCCGTTCATTACCGAGGAAATTTGGCAAAACTTGCCGCATGAAGGCGAATCGATCACCGTCGCTCCGTGGCCGCAAGTGCGCCCTGAGCTGTCGAACGAAGAAGCGGCGGAAGAAATGCGGATGCTCGTCGACATCATCCGCGCCGTCCGCAACGTCCGCGCCGAAGTGAACACGCCGCCGAGCAAGCCGATTGCGCTCTATATTAAGGTGAAAGATGAACAAGTGCGGGCGGCGCTCATGAAAAACCGCGCCTATCTTGAGCGGTTCTGCAACCCGAGCGAGCTCTTGATCGATACAAACGTTCCCGCGCCGGACAAAGCGATGACGGCGGTCGTCACCGGCGCCGAGCTCATCATGCCGCTTGAAGGGTTGATCAATATTGAGGAAGAAATTAAGCGGCTTGAAAAAGAGATTGACAAATGGAACAAAGAAGTCGAGCGCGTCGAAAAGAAACTGGCGAACGAAGGCTTTTTGGCGAAAGCGCCGGCTCATGTCGTCGAAGAAGAGCGGCGCAAGCGGCAAGATTACATGGAAAAACGCGAAGCCGTCAAGGCGCGCCTCGCCGAGCTCAAACGGTAGACAAACGATCTTGCTGTTGATTATGATGAAGACGAATCCGCTTTCCTGTGGATTCGTCTTTTTCGATGGATCATGATGGAAGGTTGGCATATTCTGAGAAAATGTTTGTTGTCAACATATACTCGCTTTCGCCAAGCTTCTCGATGTGTGGCGCATCCGCCGCATGAAGCCGGCAGGGGGCGGCAAGACACCAATGGAAAAAGGAGGATGATGGACATGGTTCGAACGTATGAAGAAGCGGTCGCTTGGATTCACGGGCGGCTGCGGCTTGGCATGAAACCAGGATTGAAACGGATGGAATGGATGATGGAAAAACTCGGGCATCCGGAACGCCGCGTCCGCGCCGTCCATATCGGGGGAACGAACGGCAAAGGGTCAACGGTCGCCTATTTGCGCTCCATTTTGCAAGCGGCGGGCTATTCGGTCGGCACGTTCACCTCGCCGTATGTCGAGCAGTTTAACGAACGAATCAGCATAAACGGCGAACCGATTCGCGATGAAGAGATCGTGGAGCTTGTGCAAACGATCAAACCGCTTGCGGACGAATTGGAACAGACGGAACTTGGCGGACCGACCGAATTTGAAGTGATCACGGCGATGATGCTTGATTATTTTGGCAAAAAAAACATTCAAGACATCGTGCTCATTGAAGTCGGTCTCGGCGGCCGCTTGGACTCAACCAACATCATTTATCCGCTCCTTTCCGTCATTACGAACGTCAGCTACGATCATATGAACATCTTAGGCGATACGCTCGATCAGATCGCCGCGGAAAAAGCGGGGATCATTAAATCAGGGGTTCCGCTTGTGACAGCGGTCAACGAGCCTGAGGCGTGGGATGTGATCGCCAAGACGGCGGCGGAGCGGAAAGCGAAAACATATCGTCTCGGCGTCGATTTCACCGTTTCCGACCGGCAGGCGACGGCGGAAGGGGAGCAGTTTTCCGTCATGACGCCGTTTGCCGAGTATCCCAATTTGCGCATTTCTATGCCCGGCGCCCATCAAGTCGAAAACGCGGCGGTGGCGGTGATGGCGGCAGAACTATTGCGCCTTGGCTATTCGTTTTTGATCGATCCGGAGCATATCGCCGATGGGCTGGCCACAGCCGCTTGGCCCGGCCGGTTTGAGCGGGTGAGCGACCATCCGCTGATCATCCTCGACGGCGCCCATAACGAAGCGGGCATCCGCGCTCTTGTGGAGACGGTGCGCACCCATTATCCCGACAAACGCGTCCATGTCTTGTTCGCCGCGCTGACAGACAAGCCGCTTGAGCGGATGATTCAACGGCTTGATGAGCTCGCGGATACGATCACGTTTACCACGTTTGATTTTCCGCGCGCGGCAGCGGCGGAACAGTTGGCTGCTCTTTCATCCCATCGGCATAAGGCGACTGTTCATCGTTGGAAGGAGTGGATCGGTGAGCAGAAAACACGTTTGTCGGCTCAAGAAATGTTGCTGATTACGGGGTCTTTGTACTTTATTTCCGAAGTAAAAAAACGGCTTGCGTAAGAAAAATTTGCTATCAACAACGTCTTTGAAATGGTATAATGAAGATAAAGAAAAATAGGCAATTTGTCATGAAACGGGGAGAGGAACATGAGGAAAAGGAGGTTTTTCCAAGCTCTTACAGCGTCGGTCTGGGCATTTTTGCTCATGTTTTGCACAGGTGGGAAGGAGGTTGCCGTTCAAGCCGCTTCTTCCTCTCTGCCATCGCTTCAATTGCAGTTTTCTTCGTCACAATCAGAGTACGCCAAGCCGCCAAACGGCGATGCCCAAGGCCGGCTCGATGTGACGCTCGTTCCACAAGGCGCTGTTTCAGGAATCATCCGCCCGCCGATCGATGTCGTGTTTGTCATGGACGTGTCGGGGTCGATGACGGCAATGAAGCTGCAAAGCGCCAAATCCGCTCTGCAAGCGGCGGTCAACTACTTTAAGTCCAATTACAACCAAAATGACCGCTTTGCTCTTATTCCGTTTTCCGATGGAGTGCGGGAAGCAAGTGTGGTTCCGTTTGGGAAGTACTCGAATGTTGCAAGTCAGCTTGATGCCATTCTCAATACCGGCAACAGCTTGACCGCCGGCGGCGGAACGAACTATTCGGCTGCTTTGTCTCTTGCTAAGTCGTATTTCACGGACCCAACGAGGAAAAAGTATATCATTTTCTTAACGGATGGCATGCCGACGGTGTTGAATACAGTCGATACGATTACGTACCGGGAGGTTAAACCGAAATTTTGGGGCGGATATCAGTATACAGGGAATAGAGTAACCGATTCTCTTTCGGTCACATACGAATTGTACAGCGATGGACGGACTGCCGGTATCCGTTTTACCGACAACAAAGGATATTCTCGCCAATTTTACAGCGACGGGCAAGATTATGTCAATGGATGGCGGGTGTCTTGGGATAACGGCTATTCGTTCACTTACAGCGGCATCGAAGGGAAAATCCGAGCCGATGCCACAGCGGTGGCGAAAACGCTCGGGATGAACAATATCACTCTTTACTCAATCGGCTTCGGCGACAATGATGAAGTCGATATGGACTATTTACGGTCGCTTTCAGCGACTGCCGGCGGCGAGGCGCGGCAAGGAACGACGCAAAATTTGACCGCCTTGTTCCAACAGTTTTCCCAGCTTGCCACCACGCCGGCGATCACCGGAACGATCCGCATCCCGCTTTCGTCGTTTGGCGGCAATGTCGCCGTTGCGGAAAACGGCCAAGTATGGCTGGATGAAAACAAGCAAAACGCGTATATTTCGTTTTCCATCCCATACCAAGTTGGCCAGGGCACACCGGCGCCGGTGACAGTTCCGATTCCCGTGTCATTTAAAGCAAAAGGGACATATACGTTCAATGCTGAACTGACGTATCGGGATGTGTATGGCCAACCACAGCCGGCTGTGACGAAAACGGTGACCGTCACTGTCAAAGATGAAGCGCCGCCGTCGTTTACTGGAACGGTGAAGCTGCAAGGGTTGACCAATGATGTCACGAGCTTAATCAAACGCGGGGCCACCGATGGCGACGACAACCGCTTCCGGGCTACGTATTCGTTGTCGCTTGTCGGGTATGTCGGCAATGCGACCGGGACGATCAGCAATGTGAGCATTGTCCAAGAACTGCCCGATGGCATCTCCGTTGTTCCCGATGACAAAGTCACAACCTATGTGGAGAATGGCAAGCGTTATGCCAAATGGTCTTTCACCAATCAAACGTTCGACTACAGCCAGCTCAACAAACTGACGCTCTCGGCGCAATGGGTGATGCAGGCGGACTTTGCCATGAACAGTGTTCAATTGCCGCCAGCTTCGGTGACATTCACCGACAGCCGTTATGGCGCCCAAACATCGACGCTCGTTCCGCCGGCGGAACGAATCGGCATGACAGTTCGTTTGGATGATTTTCCATACTTTTACTATGAAGGGGATGGAAAGGGTACTATCACAAAACACAAATTTTCTGCTTTATCAGACGACATTGTCGGACAGGCGAATCCCAATTCTAATTCCAATTCATATGGATTATTGCCGTTACCTGTCAAAGCGCTGCAATATGACCCGAATGATGATGGCGTGCTGCTTGTCACGTACAGCAACGGCCAGACGGTACCGGTGTACATTAAACCCCATCTTTCCGTTGTGACAGCCAATGGCGTCGTGCCAAACGGAGCGACGACTTATGAGGCGCCGACCGTTAAAATAACCGGGTTGGTAGCCGGTGAAGGGGTGTCATATCAGTACCAAGCAGTGCGAAATGGGGTGGCATCCGCTTGGACGCCGCTCTCGTCGCCGTATGTTGTTGCCATTTCCAATGACGGTTCCTACACGGTGAATGTGCAGGCGTCAGGAGGATTGACGAGAGGAACGGGTTTAACGAGCGCAGCGTTTACGTATACAAAGCTGATTACAGAACTGAAGCTTGGTTCATATCAGGCGACGATGAATGTCGGAGATACGCAGACGATTCCAGTGACGATCGTTCCGAGCGATGCGACGAACAAAACGTTGGCATGGTCATCGAGCGACAATACGATCGCCGTGGTGCAAAACGAAACCGTGACAGCGCTAAAGCCTGGAACGGTCACCATCACTGTCCGCTCGACAGACGGAGGAAATGCGTCAGCGACGGCAACGATTCGTGTGATTGATCCGTACGTACCGCTTACAGGCATGGCGTTCCGCAATCCGATTCTATACATGAATGTCGGCGATCAACTCGAAGTGGCGCCAGAACTCCGTTTCATTCCGGAAAATGCAACGGACAAGGCGCTTCGCTCTGTTGCAACGTCTGACGATCGGTTTGTCAAGGTGGTTCAAGAAAACGGGAAATGGTATTTGCAAGCGGTTGATGTCGGATATGCCACCATCACGGCGACAGCCAAGGTGAAAGCGCTGGATGGCCGGGATATTCAAGCTGAGGCGACCGTCATTGTCCGATCGCCTTCCACCAACCAAAATGGCGGGAACGGCGGCAAATGGTAGCCATGAATAAAGCGCGGCCTCCCTTTCGGGAGCGCCGCTTTCCGTTTTGAATCAAAAATGCCTCCTTCATTCTACTTCCAATCGGTCGACCACGAGCGAAATGCGATTGACAAAAGGAAGTCCTGTCCCTTGTTCAACAAGCATTTCAGGACGATAGCGGACGACGAGGCGTGAGGATAACGGATCACTTCCTGGCGTAAACCGGTCCGGTTCTCCGTTTTCCCCATTGACTTGACCGCGGAATGCGTTGACGACAAGCCCATTGATGTCTGTGTCTGGAGCTGTTGCTCCGTTTCCGCGGGCGAACAGCCCGCCTTCGATATACAAGTAGGATCCAACGGCATAAATCGTGGCGCTGCTGTCTGTGTAAAAGTATCCTTTCAAATTCGGTGTCGGAATGGTTGGGTTATTGAATTCATTAATACGGGAAATATCGAGCGGACCTTTCGACAGCAACACAACACCTTTGTTGTTTAGCGCCCGTTCGATCCGGCTTTGGTAAATTTTCGTGCTCCCGGTGACGTAGATGCTTGCGTCAAGCCGCAAGTTGCCTGTCAAAGTTAAATCACCGAGGACGATAAAATTTCCGCGTACGCTGACAAATGTACTGGGATTTGTCGGCCCATCAAGGCGAAGATCGCCGTTGACAATGAGCCATTGGTTGACTCCGCTGTTCTGAATATCGACATCTCCTCTCAAAACGCTGTTTCCATCGAGGTAGAGCGGTTTGGTTTTGGACTGCTCTTTGATCACTTCTTCAAGCGTTTTACGTGGATCGTTTGGATCCGGTTGATTCGATTGGATCGAGGTCCATTGATTGGACAACTCTGCCACTAACGTGTGAAGTTGGCTATTTTTGTCCCCGGCTTCTTGAATGGATTCCATTCGCTCAATGTAATCGGATGACGGGGGCAAAATTCCCGATGCTTGCAACAGTTTGTCGGCCACAGTAAGGTCAAAATCGACATCGATAAAATCTTCGTTTTCTTGCCTGATGGTTGGCGCCGGTTCTGGCACATCCGTCGGCCAACGAGGCGCCCAATTGGTCTTCATGCGAAAACGGCCTTGTGATGCTTCCCAGCAACCGGTCGTTTGCCCGCATGCATTCAATTGTCCGTCGTTTGTATACCAAATCGAGGAAGAGGATAAAAGCGGCATGCCGGCGTTAGACGAATTGACGGTCAGCTGTCCGTTTGCTTTCACATAGTTGGTCGCGTTGCTGGCATAGGCGTTTTGCCCTGTGTATACATTCCCGTTTTCGACATAAACCCCGCCGTTGAGGACCACTGTTTCCTTTGAGCCAAGCGCATATTTCAAAAAGCTTGGCGTATTGGTCACAAAGACGAGCCGCTTGACGGTTCGCGTCCGATGGCCGTCATTGAACGTTTTCGTTAAACGAAGGGCGCGAAGAAACACTTGGTTTTTGGGAATATCATATTGCTCGCTTTCATCTTCCATGATCACCCCGTAGCGGTCGCGCAGGCGGCCGGCGATCGTGTCTTCTCCAGGAGACGAGCTGCCAAGCCCGAGAAACTGATCCCATTGGTCAGGCGCAAAAATACGATGGCGGACCAAAAAATTTGGATCCGATAACTCTGCTTTCAGATCGGCGACCGCCTCGTTGACATCCGTCTTCGCCTCATGCAGCGATTGTACGTCATCCACGCGCACGGTGGTGAATTGGGCGTGCTCGACGGCGGTGGTGACAATGGTTAGACCTAGCAATAAAAAGACGGTGATGACCAACAATGTTGTAATCAAACTATATCCTCGCTGATCTCGGCGCATAGGGCCTCCCCCCTAAAAACCGAATTCCGTCTGTAAAGTGAAAGGTTTTATTGAAAGCATCCCGTTGTTATTCCCATCTTTGATCGTTAAGATGATGGTGATAACCCCACTTCGGCAAATTTCTCCGTCTCTGCGCGCGCAACGGAACGAAAAGGAGGAAGAATCGTCCAGCAAAAGGCGTGTGGATGTAATCGCTTCCCCGTCCATCATCAGTTTTCCGTCTTTAATCGAAATGATTCGATGGACCGATTGCGCCGCGGTTTCGCGGGAAACAAGACCGACTTGGTTGTTCGTTTTGAATTGCTCGTTTTTGACAAACGACAGTTGACTAAGCGTTTTGTTTTCTTGGCTCCGATCGGCTTCAAGGCCGTCCGGCGAGAACATGTACAAGGCATTCATGATGCGTGCCACCGCGTAATCCGCCTCGCTCCGCAATTCACTTTCAATGCCGATGTGCTGATAAACGCGAATGCCCGCTAGAAAAACAGTATAGATGGCGCCAATGATCAACATGGAAATGGAAATGGCGGCCAACAGCTCGACAAGCGTCATCCCATCTTGGGTGTTAACGGATCGTCTCATCGGTCACCACTCCTTCCACCCATGTGATGTCGCCGTTTCGTTCTCCCCAACGGACAACGGCGTACAGTTTCGCCATGTAGGTGCCGGCTTCGGAGGAGATCATGTTGTTTCGTTCACGACGGATCTCTTCTTTGAGCCGCTCCGGCAATGACGCAAATTCAGAGGAGGTGAGGAATCCGTCCCATCCTTCTTGATCGCAGCGGATGATGTACACCGTTGTTTCGTATTGAACATCATTGATTGTTGGGGCGAGCTGGGCGGTGCATGATTGTTGAGAGCTTATCGTTTCGCCCTGATTTCCGCTTGGAAACAATAAAGAGGACAAGGCTTCATGGCTGCAGCTGTTTTTCTCTACTTTAAGAAATGAAAGATTGTTCTCTGTCATGTAATTCGATAAGGAAGAAAAGAGAACATTTTTTTCAAAGTACGCCATCGTTCCACGCGCCACGTTGATGGCCACCGTTCGTCGTTCGTTATCGGCTGTATACGTCATAGCGTGGGTGAAAAAGGAAAACAAGCCGATCGCCACCGCAGACAACAGCGTGATGGACAACAATGTCTCGATAAGGGTGAACCCTAAAGTGCGTCGGCAGGAAAAAAAATTCTTGTCCGTCATTGATCACAACCTTCTTTCAAAATATGTAACTTTATTATACAATAAGTAAGAGTCGAATGTTGCAGATTTTTAGTATAAAAGAGGTCTTTTGTCATAGAAGAAACGGGGGGGCATGATGAAAGAGGCGCTCATGTATGCCGGTGCTTTTGTCGTGGCGCTGCTGCTGATTTGGCTTCTTCCGCTTGGCTTCAGCCGGCTTGGGGGGCTTACAGCGGTTGTTATGGCGCTGTTGGCTGCGCTTTTGGCCGAATTTGCTAGTTCGATCATTCCGCTTTGGCAGGCCGGGCTTCTTGTTCTTTTGTTGTTGGCGGCTGCATCGTATTTGCTTGACCGCCGATTTGGCGCTGCTCTTTACCGCGCCGGGGCTTCTCGTGAATCAAGTTTTGTAAAAGAAGAAAAAGAGGAGCGGTCGGCGCCGGAATCTTTGGCTTCTGTCCCTGTTTTGCCAAAGGCGCCGTTGCCGTCGATCCAGTTTGATCAAGCGCCGCCCCTTTCTGAACCTAATGAATCATCATCGATAGAGCAGACAGCAGAACGGTCGGAAGAAGTGAACCATTCTCCCGCTGACTTGTTGATGGAGGCAGCGGCAGAAACTGTTCCACCGTGGGAGCAAGCGGAAGAAATCGTTGGAGCGTCCGAACCGCTGCGGCGTGTTTCCGATTGGTTGGATCAGTGGCCGGGCGCTGTGACGCCGGACCTTGAGACAGCGGTGCTTGATGAAGTGTCAAAAGAGAGCGGAAATGAAGGATCGCAAGCCGATGAGCCGGTTCTGAATGCAGCAGAAATCGTTAAGGGTGAGAGCCGCGGCGAGAATGAATGGGATGCATGGATGAGCATGGATGATCGTTTCTCAGAGCGCGTGGAAGGCGGAGAATACGAGTTCTCTTCAACGGACAGCGTCAAACGGGAGCACGGAGGCGTCTTTTTCGAGGCGGCCGTGGCTCCGGATGAGGATGGATTTGCCGGAATCCATGACATCTGGCATCATAAAGAAGGACAACGCGTGGAGGCGGAAAGCTTCGAGGACGATGG
Organism: Geobacillus sp. LEMMY01; assembly: GCF_002042905.1. Lineage (NCBI taxonomy): Bacteria > Bacillati > Bacillota > Bacilli > Caryophanales > Anoxybacillaceae > Geobacillus > Geobacillus sp. LEMMY01. Next base: position 119,764 of record NZ_MVKA01000001.1, on the reverse strand, counting down.
CGTGATGTTTGCTGATGGCCTTGAGATTGGACATGATCAAGACAGCGGTGCGGTCGATTGGATGGATCGGCTCGTGGATGATGCCGTTTCGTTGAGATCAGCTGCTGAAGCGATGGTCAGCGAAAAAACAGCGGACGCTTCCGAGCAGCAAGAGGAACAAAAGGCGGATTCCGAAGAGAATCCTCAATATGAAGAATGCGTCGAGGCGGCAGATGAGCCGTTTGCTGAAGAACCAATGCATTTGGTTGCTTCGGAAAAAGCGCAAATGGCGGCAGCGGAATTGATGCTGAGCCGCCGCCGTTTGACGGCCGATGCGTATGAACAATGCCTGCATCAATGTTTGCAAGCCCCGCTTTCCGATCGCGATTACTACGTATTCGCCCGCCTGCTGTTGGAGCATTATGCACTGGAACAAAATGGCCAACAGCTTCGTGCGTGGGTTGACCAGCTCGAGCGACGTTTTTCAAACTATCCAGCTATCGCGGCTGAACTGGCACTCTGGCGGGAAATCGCCGCTACATTAGCAAATGGTTGAGGTGAAGAGGATGAAAGCGAGCGCGCAAATCATCGGATTGCCGATCATCAGCATTGCGGATGGGATGCAAATCGGCGCCGTGAAAAGCTTTGTCATTAATCCTGATAAAGGTTCCATCGATTTTTTGACTGTCGAGCAAGAAGATGTGCAACTCAGTTTAAAAGCGATTCCGTTTAAAAAAATCGTCGGAATCGGCGAATTCGCCGTTACGGTGGCAAGCAGCCATGATGTCATTGATTTGGCGGAAATTCCGATTGCCAACCAGCTTGTCAACAAGCAAATCCGCATCAAAAATACAAAAGCCATCACGCGCAAAGGACAGCTTTTGGGGGAAGTCCATGAGTTTTTCCTAAACGAAGAGACAGGGGATATTATCGGCATCGCCCTTCGCCTTGAAAGTGGAGAAGCGGTGTTGCCATCCGCCCAAGTGTTGACTTATGGAAAGGATATATTGATCGTCAGCGACGACGCTTCGGGAGCTCTCCTTTCCGATGCGTCGATGCTCATTCAAAAGAATGAAAAAGAAACAGAGGCCAGCAACATTCCTGAACAGATCCAAGCTATGTCGGAGACAGCGGAAAATGTCGAAGCGCTTGAATCGCTCCGTGAAAAGCAAGTGGCGCTTCTTGCGGGGAAACGGGTGACCAAGGATATTTATGATTTGAACGGCGAACTTCTGTTTCCAGCGGGAACGACGCTTCGCGAAGAAGATGTGAGAAAAGCGCAAGAGGCGGGTCCAAGCGTCATTGTCGATGTGTCGATGAACATCGAAGCTGAGTGAAAAAGGGGGAGCTCGAGGTGAGAGCGGCTTCCATAGGAAAACTGTTTATCGTGATGGCGGTTTGCACCGTTTATTTCCTCACCTTTGCCCGCTTGGGCGTTTTGGCTTATGAGTCGTTTGGCCCTGATCAAGACCGCTATCGCTCCGGGACGTACGTCGGGCCGATTTCGCTTGCTGGGATGACGAGAGCGGAAGCCCAACAGGCGGTGGCAGACAAGGTGAGCGACTGGCGATCGACAGCTTCGATTTCGGTCCGCTATCAAGAAAAGAAAGCCGAGCTGCCGGCTGACATCTTTACATTTCGCTTGTCGGAAAGCACAAAAAACGTGGTCAACGGCCGTTCCTCGCCGCTTCTTGTGTTGGCTGACATGAGCGCTTGCATGGAAACCGTTGAACGCCTTCTCCCGCCGGCGGCAGTCCCCGCCTTGGATCTCAAAGCGTTGGAAGCGGATTTGGAGGCGGCGGCGTCCCAGCTTGCCGTTCCGAACAAGCCGCTCGACTTGGCCCATTATCTTCCCTCTTCCGGGAAGGGGCAGACGGTCGTGAGTGAAGCGGCTGTTGCCGTTCGCGATCAAAGTCTCTCCCGTTTTCTTGCTTCGGAACGCCGCGTCGTCCTCCGCGCCAATCAATTGGTCTCGTTGCGCGCCGTGATTCAGCAGGCTGGTGGCGGGCTGTCGAATCAGGCTGTCGACGCATTGGCATCAGCGGTGTATCGTGCTGTGCTGTCGACGAATTTTTTGTTGATGGAACGGTATGCGGGAAGTTCGCTTCCAGATGGCATTCCTCCGGGATTTGAGGCCAAGGTGGATGACAAACGCGATTTACAATGGTTGAATCCGAACTCGACGGACTATACGCTCATTCTTCGCTACGATGGCCGCCAAGTGAAAGCGTTAGTGTACGGTTGGCCGTTTGCGTATCAATATATCGTGCGCACGAGCGGGCTAGAGCGGATCGAACCGCGCAAAATCATTCAATACGATGCCCGGTTGGCGCCGGATGAAACCGTGACGAAACAAGTCGGCCGTTCTGGATTGCTTGTAAAAGTCGAACGCGAAGTGCGCGATGGCTCCCGGCTGATCCGCAAAGAGACGGTGAGCGAGGATTTTTACCCTCCGACGTATGCGGTTGAGGTAAGAGGGCTTGAAGTCCCAGAATCTTCATCCAATACAACGGGGGAAGGAAGCGAAACGCCATCTTCACCGTCTGATGCAACGAATAGCGGTCAGACTGAAGCGGAAAGCGGTCAAGAGAAATCAGAAGTCCAAAACGGCGAAGGGCAAAGCGGCAGCGACCAGACCAACGCAGCCCCTTCAACCGAATCGAAGCAAAGCGGGGAAAGCGGGGGAAGCCGATGAACAAAAAACGTGAGCGGAAACGCCTCGGTGATTTGTTGGTGGAAGCGGGGCTGATTACGGAAGAACAGCTGGCTGAAGCGTTGCGTGAGAAAACGCCTGGGCAAAAGCTTGGCGATGCGTTGCTGCAGCGAGGTTACATCACAGAGCAGCAGCTCATTGAGGCGCTTGAGTTTCAGCTCGGCATTCCTCATGTCAGCTTGTATCGCTACCCGATTGATCCGAAAGCGACGAGCCTAGTGCCAAAAGAGTTTGCTCGCCGCCATCTGATCATGCCCCTTAAGGTGGAAGACGATCGATTGCTCGTTGCAATGGCTGATCCAATGGATTTTTTTGCTATTGATGATTTGCGCTTGTCAACGGGGTTTCAGATCGAAACAGCGATCGCTTCAAAGGATGATATTTTGCGGGCGATCAATAAATATTATGACATGGACGAATCGTTTGATGATTTGCTGCCAGCGCCGCCGACGGAGATGCGCGAAGACGGGCGGACGGCCGAGGACGATTCCCCGATTGTTCGCCTAGTGAACCAAATTTTGCAGCTTGCTGTCGAACAGCGGGCAAGCGATATTCATATCGATCCGCAGGAGACAAAAGTGCTCATCCGTTATCGAATTGACGGCTTGCTTCGAACGGAGAGGGCGCTGCCGAAACATATGCAAAGCATGTTGACGGCGAGGATCAAAATTTTGGCCAACATGGACATCACCGAGCATCGTGTGCCGCAAGACGGGCGGATCAAAATGAACATCGATTTTCATCCCGTTGATTTGCGCGTGTCGACATTGCCGACGGTGTATGGGGAGAAAATCGTGATGCGCGTCCTCGATTTGGGTGCGGCGTTAAACGATATTCATAAACTTGGCTTCAACCCGGTCAATTTAGATCGGTTCATCCGTTTGATCGAGCGTCCGAACGGCATCATTTTGATCACCGGGCCGACCGGTTCGGGGAAATCGTCGACGCTTTACGCGGCGCTCAATCATTTAAACAGCGAACATGTCAACATCATTACGATCGAAGATCCGGTTGAATATCAGATCGAAGGCGTCAACCAAATTCAAGTCAACCCGAATGTCGGCTTAACGTTTGCCCAAGGGCTTCGCTCGATTTTGCGCCAAGACCCGAACATCATCATGGTCGGGGAGATTCGCGACCGCGAGACGGCGGAAGTGGCGATCCGCGCCTCACTCACCGGGCATTTAGTGTTAAGCACGCTCCATACGAACGATGCGTTAAGCACGATCACCCGCCTGATCGATATGGGGATTGAGCCGTTTTTAGTGGCCACATCGCTCGCTGGCGTTGTCTCGCAGCGGCTTGTGCGCCGCATCTGCCGCGACTGCCAGGAGGTGTATGAGCCGACGAAGCGGGAGCGGGACATTTTCGCCCGTCGGGGCATCGACATCCGCCAACTCGTCCGTGGCCGCGGCTGCCCGACGTGCAATATGACCGGTTACCGCGGGAGACTCGCGATCCACGAATTGCTTGTCATGACGGACGAGATGCGCCGCGTCATTTTAAACAATGAGCCGTTTTCGAAGTTGCGGGAACTCGCCATTCAAAACAAAATGATCTTTTTGCTCGATGACGGGCTGTTGAAAGTGAAGCAAGGGTTGACGACGCTTGAAGAAGTGCTGAAAGTGGCCATTTTGCATTGATGGGTGAGACGGATGAAGGAAAAGCTTGAGGCGTTGTTGCGTGCGGCTTTTGAATACCGTGCGTCTGACGTACATTTGACGGTCGGGGCGCCGCCGATTTTTCGGGTGAATGGGGAACTGAAGGCGTATGGGCAAGAACGGCTGAACCCGGAGGACACGGAACAAATGGCGAAAGCCATCATTCCGCCGCCGCTTTGGCAGCAGTTTCAAGAAACGGGGGAGCTTGATTTTTCGTACGGTATTGCGGGTGTCTCCCGCTTCCGGATCAATGTGTTTAAGCAGCGGTCGTGCGTGTCGCTTGCCGTGCGCCTCATCCCGCCGCGCATTCCGACATTAGAAGAGCTCGGCTTGCCAAGCGTGTTAAAGCACATCGCGGAAAAGCCGCACGGGCTTGTGCTTGTCACCGGGCCGACCGGCAGCGGCAAATCGACCACATTGGCGGCGATGATCGACTACATGAACAAAACGATGTCCAGACATATCATTACGCTGGAAGATCCGATTGAATATTTGCATCAGCACGGAAAATCGATCATCGACCAGCGGGAAGTTGGCTTTGACACGAACAGTTTTGCCGCCGGATTGCGCGCTGCGCTTCGTCAAGATCCGGATGTGATTTTAGTCGGGGAAATGCGCGATTTGGAAACGATCCAAACCGCGATCACTGCCGCGGAAACGGGTCATTTAGTGCTTGGCACCCTTCATACGGCGAGCGCCCCAGCGGCGATCGAACGGATGATTGACGTCTTTCCGTCAGCCCAGCAGGCGCAAATTCGGCTGCAGCTCGCTTCCGTCCTTGTTGCCGTCATGGCCCAACGTTTATTTCCCGACGGTCGGAAGAGAGGACGGACGGCGGCTATGGAAATTTTAATCAACAATGCCGCAGTGGCCAATTTGATCCGCAATGAAAAAGAGCATCAAATCATCAATATTATGCAGACGGGCCGCAGTGTGGGCATGCAGACGATGGAAATGAGCGTCAGGGAGCTTGTGGCCGCTGGCCGTATTGATCCATTGGCCGCGGAAGCGTATTTGACAAGGGAGCGTGGAGCGGATGGCGCAATTTAAGTATGAGGGGCGCGACCGAAGCGGACGGAAAAAATCCGGGACGATTGCCGCAAACTCCCGCCGTGAGGCTGTCCTGAAATTGAGGGAGAAAGGCATTCGCCCCATTGTGATCGCCGAGGTGCCGTCATCTGTTTGGAACAAAGAAATTTCCATAGGACGAGCCGTCAAGCTGCAGCACTTCGTCGTCTTTTTGCGCCAGTTCGCAACGCTTGTGCGCGCCGGGGTGACGATCGTTGATTCGATCCGCATTTTGGCGGAGCAAACGGAAAGCAAAGCGCTTGCTCGTGCACTCGACGATATGGAACAGCATCTCCGAGAAGGGAATCCGCTTTCTGCCGCAGCCGCAAAGCATCCCCGCATTTTCCCGCCATTGTTTGTCAATATGGTGCGCGCCGGTGAAGCGAGCGGCACGCTCGATGAAACGCTCGACCGGCTTGCCGACCATTTTGAAAAAGTGCATCGAACAAGGCAAAAAATCGTCTCGGCGCTTGCCTATCCAGTGGCTGTCGCCATCATCGCCGTTGCGGTTGTCATCTTTTTGCTTGTCTCGGTCGTGCCGACGTTTGTCGACATGTTTGCCGATTTTCACGCCGAATTGCCGGCGATCACAAAGTTTGTGCTGAAAGCGAGCGCATTTATGCAGCATTATTGGTGGATGATAACGTTGCTGGCGATCGGGGTGTTCCTTTTGTTCACCGCGCTGCGCCGGCAAAAGCGCACGAAATATTATTTGGACTATGCGGCCATGCGGCTGCCCATTTTCGGAACCCTTGTCCAAAAAGCGGCATTGGCGCGCGTCACGAGGACATTGAGCTCACTCGTGTCAAGCTCCGTGCCGATTTTAGAGGCGCTGTCCATTTCCGAGCGCGTCGTAGAAAATGAAGTGATCGCGTCCGTCCTTGATGAAGCGCGAACCGCTCTTGAGCGCGGCCAGTCGCTCGCCGAGCCGCTCCGCCGCCATTGGGCGTTTCCGCCGCTCGTGGCGCAAATGATCACGATCGGCGAGCAAACCGGTTCGCTTGACGCCATGCTTGGCAAAGTCGCCGACTTTTACGAAGCGGAAGTCGACGCCGGCACCGATCGCCTCAAGTCGCTCATCGAGCCGCTGATGATTGTGCTGCTTGCCGGCGTCGTGGGGACGATCGTCACCTCCATCATCGTCCCGATGTACGACATCTTTAATCACATTCAACAATAATTTATATTAAGAATATCTTCCTATTTTTTGGACTATATTGTAGAATAATAGGGAAATCGTGCTAAAACATTAAAAAAGAAAGGGAGAGGAAAGTGATGTTGAAACGCATCATCAAAAACGAGCGCGGCTTGACGCTCATCGAACTGCTCGCCGTCATTGTCATTTTAGGGATTATCGCGGCGATCGCCATTCCGGCCATCGGCGCCATTATGGACAACTCGAAAAAAGACGCCCATATCGCCAATGCGAAGCAAGTGGCCAGTGCGGCGCGATTGGCCATTGCAGCGGATAAAAACACGAAGACGCAATACACATTGAAGGAGTTGTACGATGGCGGTTATTTAGAAAACATTCCGAAGTCGCCAGGGAAAGTGTCTACGGATAAATATGATGCAGATAAAAGTATCGTGAAAATTGTAAAAGATTCCAATGGGGTTACGTATAAAGTAACGCTTGTTGATGCGAACGGTACATTTAAGTATATTGATGACAAAGATGTAAGTGAATTGACACGAAACGACGTGAGCCTAGAACCACAATCATAATTTTAGGAAGTCCGGTATAAATGACGGCAATCGCCTATTGTTTCGTTTTCCTTTACTCCCTCCTCCTCGCCTCGTTCTTTAACGTCGTCGGGCTGAGGGTGCCGGTCGGGGAGTCAATCATCAGGCCGCGGTCGCATTGCCCGGCGTGCGGACGGACGCTATCGGCTGGGGAGCTCATCCCGGTTGTTTCGTATGTCGCGCAAAAAGGAAGATGCAAAGGGTGCGGGGGGCGCATCTCCCCCCTTTACCCTTTGATGGAATTGACAACCGCCGCTTTGTTGACGGCCGCGCCGATGTGGATCGGCTGGGGCGGACGGCTGATTGTGGCGTGGACGCTCATCAGCTTGTTGGCCATCATCGTTGTGTCTGATCTTCGTTATATGCTCATTCCTGACCGGGTGCTTTTGGTGTTTGCCGGTTTGTTTTTGATGGAGCGGCTTGTGATCCCGTTTTTGCCGTGGGTCGATATGCTCCTTGGGGCGGCGGTCGGATTTTCGCTTTTATGGCTGATTGCCGTTTTGTCCAATGGCGGGATGGGGGGCGGCGATGTGAAGCTGTTTGCGGTTTTGGGAATGGTGCTTGGCTGGAAAATGGTGTTGCTCGCCTTTTTTTTGGCGACGTTGTATGGAACGATCATCGGGCTGATTGGCATGGCGCTGGGGCGCGTGCGGCGCGGCAAGCCGATGCCGTTTGCGCCGGCGATTGCGCTCGGGTCATTGACGGCGCTGTTTTTCGGTGATCAGCTTGTCGATGCGTATATGGATCTTTTTGTGTAAGGATGGGAAGAAAGGGGGCGAACGAGAATGGCGTTATGGTGGGGAAAGTCCAAATATGTGAACATCGTCGTAAAAGACCATGCCATTCGCTATGTGGAAGTCAAGCTAGGGCATCCGCCTGAAGTGAAACGATGGGGCGAACGGGCATTGCCAGTAGGGGTTGTTCGCGACGGCCGCATCGTCGATGGGGAAACATTGGCCATGATTTTGGACGAATGCGTGGAGGAATGGAAAATAGACGGCCATCGCGCGCGCTTTGTCGTCCCTGATCCATTCGTCATGATCCGCAGTTTGCCCCTTCCTTCTCATTTGTCGGATGAAGAGATTCGCGGCTATTTATTTCTGGAGCTTGGCGAGTCGATTCCGCTTCCTTTTGCCGATCCGGTGTTTGATTATGTGGTGATGGAGAGAACGAGCGAGGCGGTGTCGATTTTGCTGTTTGCGGCGCCGGAAGAGGCGGTGTCGGAATACGCGGCGCTTTTGGAAGAAGCCGATTTGCGCCCGGTGGCCGCGGATGTATCGCCGCTTTGCGCTTATCGTCCGTTTTATGCGGCGGGACAAGCTGCGCCGGACGATCATATTTTGCTTGTGCAGTTTGACGAATCCGCCGTGAATTTGAGCGTGTTTCATCGTCATTTGCCGTTGTTTATGCGCCATTTGCCGCTTGAAGCCTATCGTGACCGGACGGCGGCGATTGTGGATCCGTTCGTCGATGTGTATAAGGAAATGGAACGGATCATGAGCTTTTATTCGTTTTCCCTCCAACAAGGCAAACAGTCCATCACACGCCTGTTTCTCGCCGGCGATCATCCAGAGTTGGGCCATGTGTTCACGGCTTTGACAGAGCGGCTTGAAGTGCCTGTAGAACGGCTCAGCGCGTCTCTTGATCCGCTGCCGGACCGCTTTCATCTCGCCTGGGGATTGGCGTTGAAAGAAGGAAGGGCTGACGATGATCGCTGAAATCAATTTATTGCCGAAAAAAGAAACGAGGCAGCCGATCCGTCTCGTTTTGTTGTTCGGGGCGGCGCTGCTTCTCCTAGCCGGTTCGGTGCTGTATTGGTTGATCGATCGTGCGGATCATCGCCAGGCCATGTTGGAGGCGGAATTAAAAAAAGTGCGAGCGGAGCAAGATGTACTGGCGGCGAAAATGAAAAATATAGACGAACAGAAGGAGCAAGAAGAGCTGGCGAAGGCGGTGAAATGGGCGGAACGCTATCCGCTGAAATCAGTGCCGTTGCTGCGGGCATTGACAAAGCAGCTTCCCGAACGCGGATTCATGATGAATGTGACGTACTCGGATCAGACAAAGATGACCATGGTGGTGCAGTTTGATGCGCCGGAAGAGGCGGCCTATTATTTGGATCGATTAGAAAAAGTGAGAATGGTGAAAAACGTCAAACTGGTCAATGTGGCGGCCAATAGCGAGACGAGTGGCGAACCGGAAGATCATCAAGTCGTGCCAAGATATATGGCGCAATATGAGCTGGAGCTGCAACAGGCTGATGGGGAGGGAAAAAAATCATGAGCCGCTTTGGCAAATGGCCGCTTCTTGTTGCGGCAATGGCTGCGGTCACCGCGCTTTTGTTTGCGGCCGCCTATTCATGGCTGGTCATGCCTCGCTACAGCCAGCTCGAGCAGATGGAGCAAACGGTGCAAAGCGAGAAAAAGGTGCTCGCCGCTTTGAAGCAAAAGCTGCCTCCTTCTTCAGAGGAAACAGCACAAACCGTTGCTTCATTGCAAAAAAAGTCCCTGTCCATCCGCTTACGGACCAGTTGTTGCTCTTGTTTCAGAAAGCGGAATATATCGCTGACAGCCAGCTGGTGAGCGTCAATTTTTCTGATGAAGGAGCAGCATCTTCACAGCAGAACGACAGTGGAACGAACAACGGAAGCGAAGGAAATCGAGCGGTTTCTCCGCCAAGCAGCATTCAATCCATCACCGCCCAACTGACCGTGCAGTCGCCTTCCTATTATCAGCTTGAACGGTTTTTAGAGGTGTTGGAGCAGTCGGAGCGCATCGTGGCGATTGAAGGGTTGACCGTCACTGGGCCTCCGGAGCTGATGTCCATCGCTGATGAAGTCCAACCGTTGACGTATTCGGTGACCGTTCGTGCGTTTTATGCTCCGAAGCTTGAGAAATGGAAACAGTTGTCTCCCGTTCGCGATGTTCCCCCGCCAAGCGGCAAAGACAATCCGTTTGCCGAAACGGCGCCAGCTTCCTAGCCGGCAAAGGAGGACACGCGATGATCATTCGCATGAAACGAGGGATGACCCTCATTGAGCTTTTGGCTGTGTTGGTGATCATCGGCATTGTGGCGATGATCGTCGGTCTTGCCATGTGGACGGTGATTGATCGGGCGCGCGAGCGGGCGTTTGTTTCTGATGCTTATGGCTTGTATGAAGCGGCGCGGCTGTATGTCGGCGCCGAGAAAGTGGAATTTTTGCCAGCCCGTTCTTCTGCCATATTGTCGTATGGAGAATTGGTGGGCAACGGTTTGCTGGATCCAATCGAAGATCCGTTCACCGGAAATGTATTGCCGCCGGAAACGAATCCATCGTACGTGCTTGCCACGAAGCGGGAAGACGGCGGGATCGATTACGCCGTTTGCTTGAAAGGCGAGACAAAGCAGCTTTGCACCTATGAGGGGCGCGAGCAGCCGATTCCTGTCGAAGCGCTGGGGACCGAGGCGATTCGCAACCGTTGATGTCGGAAAATGAAGAACAGAAGCGGGGACAAGACGACAAATGTCTTGTTCTTTTTTTTTCCGTTTGTGGTAAGATAGGCGAAAGAAATCGAAGTGTGAAGAAGGACGGTGGCCAAATGGACAAGCAGCGCATGCGCATTACGGTGAATATCAACGGCAAGCCCCGCCCATTTACCGTGGAGCGTTCGTCGGAAGGACGGCCGTCCGAGGAGTCGGGTGGATATCCGTTGGACAGCCATCTAGGGAAAGGACAGCGAGCAGAAAACGAGGCGGATGACAGCCGCCAAGTGAGCGCGTTTCAAAAAGGCGGGCCATCCGCAGGCAAGCCATCAACAGGCCTGTGGTTTACGGAGGATGGGCAAGTTCGGGAAGATGTTGAAACGACGGGTTGGGAAGAGGCGGCCGCCCTTGAGGCGGATGAACGGGTCATTTCCGAGGCGATGCAACAAAAGAAAAGCGGCAGACGTCGGCCATGGCGGCTCCCGGCTCAAGCCAAGTCGCTGCTTGCCGCCGCGTTGGTCGCTGCGTTGGTCGGCATGGCGTTTGGCATGACGGTGCTGCACATCATTCCGAAGGAAAAATCTGCTTCGTCGCCGGCATCTGAAGCGATGACGGAATTGACAAAGCCTGAAACGGCGGCGGGAGGAGAAGGGAGAGAAAGCGTCATACGAGCGCCGTTTTCCATTGCGGTCATTCAAGCTGGCGTCTATTCGAATGCGGCGGCGGCCAAGCAGGCGTCCGAATCGATCAAAACAGCAGGCGTGCCGGTCGTCGTCGCGGGGCAAAAACCGGCAGCGCTCTATATCGCCGTCGGCGCGGATAAGGAAACGTTGCGGACGGTCAACGACCAATATCGCCAAAGGGTGCCAAGCACGTATGTCAAAGAGCTGTCGTTTGCCGCCGAAGCGGCGGCGCGCCGGTCGGAGGCCATCCAAAAAGGGGAGGTTTTGTATGAAAACATGGCAGCGGTCTCCGCGGCTTTGCTTGGCGGCAGGAAAGCAGGAGAAGATGACTGGCAGGCGCTTCAAAAGGCGTATGACGCGTTAGAAAAAAGCAACGCTTCAAGCGACAAAACAGTCGGTCGGTATGTTGAAGCGCTGAAGCAGGCGTATGCCGCCCTTGCCGCATACAAAGAGCAACGGGATGAAGCGCTGTTGGCCAAAGCCCAGCAACAGCTGCTCGAGGCGCTCGCCGCTTATATCGAATTGGTGCCGCTAGGGAGCTAGAAGCCCCGTTTTTTTTTTGCCCATTTGCATATAGATTGCAATGAAAAAGTTTAACATATCCTTGACGGAAAAGCTGTTTGTCCATTTTTCGACTGTCGAAGGCAAGCCTGTGGCTTGGAAGACCGAACAACCACCCGCTTCACAGACCCATACATGGGTCTGAAAGCGGCGTTGTTCGGTCGCCCGACAGTCGATCAAATGCCTAGTAAAATCTGCAAATGTTCATGCTTCAAATTGCATCTATACAGAAAATTGCCTTTCACCGCAAAATTTGCTACGATACAAATGAATCTTCCGAGCCGAAACGAGTGAAAGGAGAATGAACGATGCCTCCACGGTTCGTGCTTGCTTCCCGCTCCCCGCGCCGCAGGCAGATCCTCGAGCTGGCCGGTTGGCCGTTTGACGTTCAAGAAAGTCAAGCCGATGAGACGATCGCCCCCGGAACGCCCCCTGATGAAGCTGTCCAACTGCTTGCCCGCCGGAAAGTGGAGGCGGTGGCGCCGTCTGTCCCTGATGCGTACGTTCTTGGCGCTGATACGATCGTTGTGTGCGACGGCCGCTTGTTAGGGAAGCCGCGCACGGAAGAAGAAGCATTCGCCATGTTGCGGCTCTTGTCCGGGCGAACGCATGACGTATGGACCGGCGTCGCCATCGCACTCCCTCATGGATCAATCACATCGTTTGCGGAAAAAACAGCAGTCACGTTTTGGGAGCTCGATGACGAGGAAATCGCCGCCTATATTGCGACCGGGGAGCCGATGGACAAGGCGGGGGCGTATGGCATCCAAGGCCGCGCCGCCCTGTTTGTCAAACGGATCGAAGGCGACTATTTGACGGTCGTCGGCCTGCCGCTGTCGCGGACGGTCAGGGAATTGCGCCGGCTCGGGTGGCCGCCAGCATAGATAAAAGCAAAAGCGGCCGCCGTCTGGCGCCTTTTTGGCAAAAGAACGCGCCCGCAAACGGATTCTGCTGTCGTACCGAGGGGCGGTTCAAGCCTCTCCGTCTTTCGATGAAGCAAAACAAAAAAAGGGGGAGTATGATGGCGTGGATGATCCGCGATGTGCCGAAAGACAGCCGGCCGCGTGAACGGCTGCTGTCATCAGGGCCGGAAAGTTTATCCGACCATGAACTGATCGCCATTTTGTTGCGCACGGGCACGAAGGAGGAGTCGGTCGTGCAGCTCGCCCAGCGTCTCCTTCGCCATTTTGAGGGGCTGAGGTCGCTCAAAGACGCAACGGTCGAAGAAATGACGAACATCAAAGGGATCGGGCCGACGAAAGCCGTGCAAATTTTGGCGGCGTTGGAGCTCGGCCGACGCATCCACCAGTCCGGCTGCGCCGACCGCTATGTGATTCGTTGCCCGGAAGACGGAGCGAAATACGTCATGGAAGATATGCGCTTTTTATCGCAAGAACATTTTGTCGCCATTTATTTAAATACGAAAAATCAAGTCATCTACCGCAAAACGGTGTTCATCGGCAGTTTAAACGCCTCGATTGTCCATCCGCGCGAAGTGTTTAAAGAGGCGATCAAACGTTCCGCCGCCTCAGTCATTTGTGTGCATAACCACCCTTCTGGCGATCCGACTCCAAGCCGCGAAGACATCGATGTGACGAAACGGCTCGCGGAATGCGGCCGCATCATCGGCATCGAGCTCTTGGATCACCTCATCATCGGCGATCAAAAATTCGTCAGTTTGAAAGAAAAAGGCTATGTCTGACGGTTCTCATTTTTTGTCGAATCAGTTATAATATCAACTATGGGTTTTTCCGAATCCGTTCGGGCGGTGTTGTACAATTTATAAATGACTTGACATCCGATCCATGTTGTCAATAGAAAATCATATGCATTTCGTTTCGGAAAGGAAGATCGATCATATGTTTGGAATTGGGACGAAAGATCTCGGGATTGATTTAGGAACAGCGAATACGCTCGTTTATGTGAAGGGAAAAGGGATCGTTTTGCGCGAGCCGTCGGTTGTCGCCATTCAGCGCGACACGAAGCAAATCGTCGCCGTCGGCAATGAAGCGAAAAACATGATCGGGCGCACGCCGGGCAACATCGTGGCGCTTCGTCCGATGAAAGACGGCGTCATCGCCGATTATGAAACGACGGCGACGATGATGAAATATTTCATTCGCAAGGCCGTCAAAACGAAAGGGTTGTTTGCCAGCAAGCCGTATGTGATGGTATGCGTGCCGTACGGCATCACGGCCGTGGAGGAGCGCGCGGTCATCGATGCGACGCGCCAGGCTGGAGCACGCGACGCCTATACGATTGAAGAACCATTTGCGGCCGCGATCGGCGCCAATTTGCCGGTGTGGGAGCCGACCGGGAGCATGGTCGTCGACATCGGCGGCGGTACGACTGAAGTGGCCGTGATTTCGCTCGGCGGCATCGTGACGAGCCAGTCGATTCGCATCGCCGGCGATGAAATGGATGAGGCGATCATTCAATACATCCGAAAAACGTACAATTTGATGATCGGAGAACGGACGGCGGAGGCGATTAAAGTCGAAATCGGCTCAGCCGGAAATCCGGAAGGAATCGGAAACATGGAAATTCGCGGCCGCGACTTGCTCACTGGGCTGCCAAAAACGATCGAAATCAGCGCCGAAGAAGTGGCTGAGGCGCTGCACGATACGGTCTATGCGATCGTCGAGTCGGTGAAAAACACGCTCGAAAAAACACCGCCGGAGCTGGCGGCTGACATTATGGACCGGGGCATCGTGCTGACAGGCGGCGGCGCTTTGTTGCGCAATTTGGACAAGGTCATCAGCAAAGAGACGGACATGCCGGTCATCGTCGCGGAAAATCCGCTTGATTGCGTGGCCATTGGCACCGGGAAAGCGCTCGACCACATCGACTTGTTTAAAAACAAGGCGAGAGACCATCGCTGACGGTAAGAAGGTGTGACGCATGCCACAGCTTTTCGGGAATAAGCGTCTCATTTTTTTGCTCGTCAGCATCGTCATCCTTGTCATGTTGATCGGCTTTTCCCTGCGCAGCCGCGAAGAGTTGACGTGGCCGGAGCAGTTCGTAAAAGATACGGTCGGTTTTGTTCAGCTTCTGTTCGGGAAGCCCGCCCAGGAGATCGCGGGCTTCTTTGAAAATGTGAGCGATCTTCGCCGTACATATAAGGAAAACGAACTGCTGAAGGCAAGACTTGAGGAATATGCGGCGCTTGAGACCGAGGTCGAGGCGCTGCGGCAAGAAAACGAACGGCTGCGCGCGTTGCTCGATAAAAAAGAGAGCTTGCGTGATTTTGTTTCGATTCAGGCGACGGTGATCGGGCGGAACCCGGATCGTTGGCGGGAAACGATCATCATCAACAAAGGCGAGCAACATGGCGTGAAAAAAGATATGGCAGTCATCACCCCAGCGGGGCTTGTCGGCAAGGTGCAGCACGCTTCCCAATTTACGTCCACTGTGCAGCTGTTAAGCGCGCTTGACCAAAACAACCGCATTTCCGCTTATATCCAAGGAAAGGAAAACGTGTTTGGGTTGATCGAAGGCTACGATGAGAAGCGGCGCGAGTTGCTGCTCGGAGAAATTCCGATTGACGCCAAAGTGGAAAAAAGGCAAAAAGTGTTGACTTCCGGCCTTGGCGGCGTGTTTCCGAAAGGGCTGCCGATCGGTGAGGTGACCGAAGTCAAGCCGGACCAATACGGATTGACGAAAGTCGTCTATGTCAAGCCGTTTGCCAACTTGTATGATATTGACGACGTCATGATTGTGAAACGAACCATCGATGCAGCACTGCAGGAAAAGGAGGAGGCAAAGTGAACAAGTGGCGTCTCCCTTTCCTTGCGGTGTTATGTTTTGTGAGTGAGAGCCTTTTTGTTGATGTATGGCCAAAAGGCGACTTGTATGTCCACTATTTTTTTGTTCCCCGGTTTTTTCTTGTTTTTCTCGTGTTCACAGCGATGCATTTCGGCGGGACGCGGGCGATGGGGTACGGGTTCATCTTCGGGTTCCTGTATGACTGCGTCTACACAGAGCTGCTCGGTGTTTATGCGTTTGCCTATACGCTTATTGCCTACTTGGCGGGCAAAGCGATGAAATGGTTCCACCAAAACTGGTTCATTGCATCGCTCTTGTCGCTGCTTTCCATTGTGCTGCTTGACAGTTATGTCTACGGCATCCAGCTGTTGATCGGGCGGACCGATTGGTCGTTTTCTGTTTTTTGGGACCGCCGTCTATGGCCGACGCTGCTTCTGAACGTCGCGTTTTTGCTCGTCTTTTCGTACCCGCTCGAACGGCGATTGGCAAAAATTCGCCGGTTTGAGCAGGAAGAATAAAAGAGGAAAAACGGCCCGTTTTGTAGAATTATTCGTTGGGGTGAACGTTGTGGCGAAACAAAAGCAGCAGTACGTGACGATTAAAGGGACGAAAGATGGGCTGACGCTGCATCTCGACGACCGCTGCTCGTATGACGATTTATTGAAAGAAATCGAGGAGCGGCTTGTCAAACAAGCTGGCGTCGCGCCAGACAGCCCCCTTGTCTCTGTTCATCTGAAAATTGGGAACCGCTATTTGACGCCTGCCCAAGAGGAAGAGGTGCGTGCGCTCATTCGCCGTTCAAAAAATTTGGTCGTCGATTCGATCGAAAGCAATGTCATGTCGAAAGCAGAAGCGATAGAATGGATGAGAAAAACGGAAATTGTGCCCGTTTCGCGCATTGTCCGTTCGGGACAAGTGCTTCATGTCGAAGGGGATTTGCTGCTGATCGGCGACGTGAACCCTGGTGGAACGGTCATTGCCGGAGGCAACATTTTCATTCTCGGCGCCTTGCGCGGCATCGCCCATGCCGGGTATGCCGGCAATAAACAGGCGATCATCGCTGCATCGGTCATGAAACCGATGCAGCTGCGCATCGGCGACATCATGAGCCGGGCGCCCGATTCGAAAACGGATGAAGGAAATGAAATGGAATGCGCTTATATTGATGAACATAACCAAATTGTTGTCGACCGCCTTCAGCTGCTTATGCATTTGCGGCCGAATTTGACGCGCTTAGAAAGGAGAATGTGAACGTGGGAGAAGCGATCGTCATCACTTCCGGAAAAGGCGGCGTCGGCAAAACGACGACGACCGCGAACCTTGGGACGGCCCTCGCCATTCTCGGGAAGCGGGTGTGCCTTGTCGACACCGACATCGGGCTGCGCAACCTCGATGTCGTGCTTGGGCTTGAGAACCGAATTATTTATGATTTGGTCGATGTCGTGGAAGGGCGTTGCACGGTGCAAAAAGCGCTTGTGAAAGACAAGCGGTTCGATAACTATTTGTATTTGTTGCCGGCCGCGCAAACGAGCGATAAGTCGGCGGTCACCCCCGCGCAAATGAAACAGCTCATTGAGGAGCTGAAGCAGGAATACGATTATGTGCTCATCGACTGTCCGGCCGGAATCGAACAAGGCTATCGCAACGCTGTCGCCGGCGCGGACGAAGCGATTGTCGTCACGACGCCGGAAGTGTCAGCGGTCCGCGACGCCGACCGCATCATCGGCTTGCTTGAAGCGGAGGAGCACGTCAAACCGCCGCGCCTCATCATCAACCGCATTCGCAGCCATATGGTGAAAAACGGCGATATGTTGGATGTCGACGAAATCATCTCGCATTTATCGATCGAGTTGCTCGGCATTATCGCCGACGATGAAAACGTGATCAAAGCGTCGAACCGCGGCGAGCCGATTGTGCTGGACCCAAACAGCAAAGCGTCGATCGCCTTCCGCAACATTGCCCGCCGTATCCTCGGCGAGTCGGTGCCGCTGCCGCCGCTTGAGGAAGAGGAGAAGGGGCTGTTTTCAAAGATTCGGAAAATATTTAGTTTGAAATAATGGAGTTGGCGCAAGAAGGCCGTTGAATGGGCCTTCTTTTTTTATTCATATTGTTGTGCTGTTTGGAATTCCTGATCTGTAACAACGGAAGCAGATGGTATCGATCGGTTGCGGCGCTCAGCCGAAACGTTGGTGTGAAACCGTTTGCGGGATTTGTTCGCGGACGTGTTCGGCGAGGCGCGGCGAAAAACGCTCGTTCATATTCCATGAGGTTGTCTCATAAATTAGTACAAACGTTGTTGGAAAGGTGGAGGGGGGACGTATGGATCGACGCGTCCGTGAGATGAAAAAACGCATTGAAAAACGAAGAAGGGAACGTCAATATAAGGGGAAGGATCCAAAAGAATCCAGATGGAGCGCCGCTGATGAGGAGCGGTACGGGCTGCCGGTCGTCACGTATGACCGCTATTCGTTTGAAGCCGCTCCCCATCCGTTGTTCCGCAAAGAATGGTTTTTATTCAAAACACTCATCGCTGCCTGTCTCGTGCTAGTGACGGCCATTTTGTTCCGGCATCCGTCCGCTTCCCTCGAGCCGGCGCGGCAGTTTATTGCCCGGACGATGGAAACCGAGTTTCAGTTTGCGGCCGTCTCAGCCTGGTATGAAAAAACGTTCGGTGAGCCGCTCGCCTTTTTTGCCCCGAAAAAGGAAGAAAAGGTGAAAACGGCTTCATCCTATGCAGTGCCGGCTTCTGGACGGATTCTCGAAAGTTTTGAAAAAAACGGGGAGGGCGTGACGATCGAAACCGAGAATGGAGCCAAAGTGGAAGCGATGAAAGAAGGGATTGTCACCTTTGCCGGTACGAAAGACCGTCTCGGCAAAACGGTCATCATCCAACATGCGGACGGCACGGAGACGTGGTATGGACATTTGGGGGCCATTTCGGTGAAATTGTATGATTTTGTAGAAATGGGGCAGGAAGTTGGCACGGCCGAGGCGAGCGAGGCAAATAAACAGAAAGGGCTGTTTTATTTTGCTATTAAACAAGGAGATGAATTTATCGATCCGATTCAGGTGATTTCCTTTGAATAAGTATATGGCGCTGCTTGGGAAGCTGCACGTCCACCCGCTGTTATGGCTGATCGGCGGCATCGCGGTGCTTACCGCCCATTTCAAGCAGCTTTGCCTGTTGTTTTTCATCGTCCTCGTTCATGAGCTCGGCCATGCGGCGGCGGCCGCGTTTTTCTCTTGGCGGGTGAAGCGGATTTTGCTGCTGCCGTTCGGCGGAGTGGCGGAAGTCGAAGAGCACGGCAACCGGCCGTTCCGCGAGGAGTGGATCGTGACGCTCGCCGGGCCGGCCCAGCATCTGTGGCTCGTAGCGGCGGCATTTTTTTTGTGGAAGGCCGGCATGATGGATGGCGGGAGCTGGGAGCTCTTTTTTCGCTACAATGCGGCCATTTTCGCTTTGAACTTGCTGCCGATCTGGCCGCTGGATGGAGGCAAGCTATTGTTTTTGCTGCTGTCCTACCGCCGCCCGTTCAGCGAAGCGCACCGGAACACGGTCGCCATATCAGCCGCCGCGCTTGCTGTCGGCGTCGTTCTTTTGTTTGTGTTGGCGCCGCGCCAGCTTGATTTATGGGTGATCGCCGCCTTTTTGGCGCATGCTCTTTGGCAGGAGCAAAAGCAGCATCCGTATGTCGTTATGCGCTTTTTGCTTGAGCGGTATTATGGAAACAAAGGCGGCTATACAAAGCTGCGGACGATTACGGCGCCGGCGGACGAACGCATCTCGGCCGTGCTGCAGCGATTTTACCGCGGACAAAAGCATGCGATCATCGTCGTTCGCGACGGGCGCGAACGGGCGACGCTCGATGAAAACGAGCTGCTGCATGCGTTTTTTGCCGAAAAGCAAGCCGATGCGCCGCTTGGCGCTCTCATCTATTGATCGTGGCTATATATAGATGCAACGAAAAAGTTTAACATATCCTGGACGGAAAAGTTGCTTATCTATTTTTCGACTGTCGAGGGCAAGCCTGTGGCTTGCCCCCGTCACGCCAAGGCGTGACGGGAGGCCGAACAACCGCTCGCTTCACAGACCCATACATGGGCCTGAAAGCGGCGTTGTTCGATCGCTCGACAGTCGATCCAATGTTCGGTAAAAGCTACAAATGTGAAAGCTTCAAATGGCATCTATATAGTCGTTTGCACCGTTTCATCATCGCCCGCCGGGAGACGAAGATGACGGTTGACGGCCGGCCGTTTCTATGTTACGATAGATGACGTTGTAGACTTTTTGTCCTGCCAACAAGGGCAAAAGAGGGCGGCTGTCGCAAAAAGACGCACCCGCACTACAACCGCTCAGCGCGGGCGATGAAGCGCTCCGTCTTGGGCCGCCTTGGCGCTGGCGAGTCTGAGTCCATGAAGGAGGTGCGATGCATGTACGCAATTATCGAAACTGGCGGCAAACAATTGAAAGTCGAAGAAGGCCAAGAAATTTACATCGAAAAATTGGATGCGAATGAAGGCGATACGGTCACGTTTGACAAAGTGCTGTTCGTCGGCGGGGAAACGGTGAAAATCGGCAACCCGACGGTCGAAGGCGCAACCGTGACGGCGAGAGTGCAAAAACACGGCCGACAAAAGAAAATTATCGTCTTCAAATATAAAGCGAAAAAGAACTATCGCCGCAAACAAGGCCACCGTCAGCCGTACACGAAAGTCATCATCGAAAAAATCAACGCGTAAAGATGATCCGCGTCACGATTGAACGGGAAGCGGACGGCCGCATCCGCGCGTTTACGATGGAAGGGCATGCCCATTTTGCGAAACGCGGGCAGGACATCGTATGCGCCGGCGCTTCGGCGGTCTCATTCGGCACGATCAACGCCATTGAGGCGCTCGCCGGCGTCCGCCCGCATGTTTCGCTCGGCAAAGACGGCGGCTACCTCCGCTGCGAGCTTCCGGAGCTGGAAGAAGCGGCGGCAGAGAAAGTGCAGTTGTTGTTGGAAGCGATGGTCGTTTCGCTAAAGACGATCGAACGCGATTACGGAACATTTATCCGCGTGACATCCATCTAGCGGGAGGTGACTGCCATGCTGAGACTTGACCTGCAATTTTTTGCTTCGAAAAAAGGGGTCGGTTCGACGAAAAACGGCCGCGACTCGATCGCGAAACGTCTTGGCGCAAAACGGGCTGACGGCCAATTCGTCACCAGCGGTTCGATTTTGTACCGTCAACGCGGAACGAAAGTCCATCCGGGCTTGAACGTCGGCCGCGGCGGCGACGATACGCTGTATGCGAAAATCGACGGCATCGTCCGCTTCGAGCGGCTCGGCCGCGACCGCAAACGCGTCAGCGTCTACCCGGTCAGCCAAGAAGCGTAATCGATGTGGAAAAAACTCTAACCGTTCGGTTAGGGTTTTTTCTTTTTGGCGTAGAAAAATCGTTCCCGTTCAATGTCAAAAAATGTTATAGTAAAAGTACATGCCTCCCCCATAGCCGGGAGGCGGAAGTCCGAGCGGGGCGGGGAGCCTGCGCTTAGTGGATAGGGGAGCGTCGGATGGAGAAGCGATGGACTGTCGTTGAGGTGATGCGCCATGCCCGCCATGACTGGCTGAACAAAATCCAGCTCATCAAAGGGCATTTGGCGCTCAATAAAATCGAACGGGTGCAGGAAATCATTGAAGACATTATCGGCGAGATGCATCAGGAAACGCGGTTGACGAACTTGAAGGCCGAGCGGTTCGCTGAGCTTGTCATGACCTATAACTGGGAGCCGCGCCCGCTTTTTCTTGAGTATGAAATCACGGACGGCGAAGCTGATTGGTCGCGGTGCGATGAACAGCTGGCTGAATGGTGCCGCAAATTTTTTCGCCTGCTCGAAGCGCAAGCCGATGAGCGGACAGAAAACCATTTATGTTTGTCCATTGAGCTGTCCGGCCGACGGGCGGCGCTGTTTTTTGATTACCGCGGCACGTTTAGGGACGGCGAAGCCATTCGCACTTGGCTTGAGCGCTGCGAACCATCACCGCCGCTTCGGCTCGCGTCGTTTGCCGTTGGCGAGGGCGAATTGACGGTGGAGCTTGAGCTTTTGACGGCGGAATCTTGACCATTGGTTGGACGAAGGAAAATGGAAGGCAAAGCTTATTTTGCCCTAAGAGGTGCGAACGGATCGATCCAATCGGACCGAAAAGCGGCGGCTGGGCTTGAACCGCCCGCCAGCCTGCAGACGGCCGGTGCTTGCGTACATATTGACATCATGGAATCGACTCTGTATACAATAATAAGTATTAGTCATACTCATTTCGCCATGATACCATGATGGAAGCGAATCGGAGGAACAGCCATGTTTGTTGATCAGGTGAAAATTTATGTGAAAGGCGGGGACGGCGGCAACGGCATGGTCGCGTTCCGCCGGGAAAAATACGTCCCAAAAGGCGGGCCGGCCGGCGGAGACGGCGGCAAAGGCGGCGATGTCGTCTTTGTCGTTGATGAAGGGCTGCGGACGTTGATGGATTTCCGCTACCAGCGCCATTTTAAAGCGCCGCGCGGCGAAAACGGCATGTCGAAAAACCAGCATGGCAAAAATGCGGAAGACTTGATTGTCAAAGTGCCGCCAGGCACCGTTGTCATTGATGCGGATACGAACGAAGTGCTCGCCGATTTGACCGAGGCGGGGCAGCGGTTTGTCGTCGCCAAAGGCGGGCGCGGCGGGCGCGGCAACACCCGATTTGCGACGGCGTCCAACCCAGCGCCGGAAATTGCGGAAAACGGCGAACCGGGCGAAGAGCGCAACATCATTTTAGAGCTGAAGCTTCTCGCTGACGTCGGGCTGGTCGGGTTTCCAAGCGTCGGCAAATCGACGCTGCTGTCGGTCGTCTCCGCAGCCCGTCCGAAAATCGCCGAGTACCATTTTACGACGCTCGTCCCGAACTTGGGCGTTGTCGAAACGGAAGACGGCCGCAGTTTTGTGATGGCCGACTTGCCGGGATTGATTGAAGGGGCCCATCAAGGAGTCGGGCTCGGGCATCAGTTTTTGCGCCATATCGAACGGACGCGCGTCATCGTCCATGTTATCGACATGGCGGCGGTCGAAGGGCGCGACCCATACAACGATTACCTCGTCATCAACGAAGAGCTGAAGCAGTACAACTTGCGCTTGACCGAGCGGCCGCAAATTGTTGCCGCCAATAAAATGGACATGCCGAACGCCGAAGAAAACTTGCGCCGCTTCAAAGAGAAAGTTGGCGATGCGGTGCCGGTCTTTCCGATTTCTGCGGCGACAAGGCAAGGAGTGCGCGAGCTGTTGTTTGCCATCGCCGACCTGTTGGAAACGACGCCGGAATTCCCGCTTCATGAACGGGAAGATCCGGCCGTGCAGCGCGTCGTGTACAAATATGAAAAAGAGGAGCCGCCGTTTACGATCACCCGCGCCAGCGACGGAGCGTTCATTTTGGCGGGCGACAAAATTGAAAAGTTGTTTAAGATGACGGATTTCTCGCGCGAAGAATCGGTGCGCCGCTTCGCCCGCCAGCTTAAAGCGATGGGGGTGGATGATGCGCTGCGCGAGCGCGGCGCGAAAGACGGAGACACGATTCGGTTGCTTGATTACGAGTTCGAGTTTGTCGACGACTGGGATGAATAGAGCGGGGGAAGGTGCGGTGGAGAAAAAATTTTATTTGGTGCGCGAAGACGTCCTGCCGGAAGCGATGAAAAAAGTCGTGCTCGCTAAACAGCTGCTTGAGCGGAAAAAAGCCGCCTCGGTCGCCGAGGCGGCGCAGCTCGCCAACATCAGCCGCGGTGTGTTTTACAAATACCGCGATGCCATTTTTCCGTTCCAAGCGGTGACGAAAGAAAACATCGTCACGCTCTTTTTCCATTTAGAAGACCGCTCCGGAACGTTGTCACAGCTGCTTGGCGTTGTGGCGGCGGCCGGCTGCAACGTGCTGACCATCCATCAAACGATTCCGCTTCAAGGGAGGGCGAACGTGACGCTGTCGGTCAGCACGAACGATATGAACGAGGAGATTGATGAGCTCCTCGCTAAGCTCAAACAGCTTGAATTTGTCGAAAAAGTTGAAATTGTCGGTTCGGGAGTGTATTAAAGAAAGGGAGAGGCAAACGAGATGAAAATCGGTTATTTAGGACCGAAGGCGACGTTCACCGAAGCGGCGGCTGCTCTCCTTTTTCCGTCGCAGCCGCGGGAGCCGTACGACACGATTCCCGATTGCATTGACGCCGCGGCGGCCGGAGAGATTGAAGCGGCCGTGGTGCCGCTCGAGAACGCCTTGGAAGGATCGGTCAATTTGACACTCGACTATTTAATTCACGAACAGCCGTTGCCGATCATCGGCGAAATCGTTGTGCCGATCGAGCAACATTTGATGGTGCACCCATATTTCACCCCGCATTGGCGCGAAGTGAAAGAAGTGTATTCCCACTCGCACGCCATTGCCCAATGCCGGAAGTTTTTGCATACGGTGCTGAAAGGGGCGAAGCAAGTGCCGATGACGTCAACGAGCGCCGCCGCGAAATTTGTGAGCGAGCATCCGCACTTGCCGGCGGCGGCGATCGCCAACCGGCTGGCGGCGGAAAAATACGGGCTAGTGATCGTGCAGGAAAACGTCCACGATTACGATTACAACCATACGCGCTTTATTGTCGTCAGCCGGCGCAAAGAGCCGCTTTTGCCTGATTCGCCCCTTTATGCCGGCGACAAGACGACCGTGGTCGTCATGCTTCCGCAAGACCGGCCGGGCGCGCTCCACCAAGTGTTATCAGCGTTTGCCTGGCGGCGGCTCAACTTGACGAAAATCGAATCGCGCCCAGCCAAAACAGGCCTTGGCAACTACTTTTTTATTATTGACATCGACGCGCCGATGGATGACGTCCTCATCCCGGGGGCGATCGCGGAAATTGAGGCGCTCGGCTGCACGGTGCAGCTGTTGGGCAGCTATCCATATTATTTTGCCTGACGCAGACAAAAACGCGGGCGGTCTGCTGCCGTCCGCTTGTTCCCTTTTTAGACGGCCCGCCGCGCAGTATTCTGCAGGGAATGAGCCGATGCGCGGCCAGGTCCAGTTTACGCTTCGATGAGAAAACCGGCTTGTTTCAAGGCGCGGCAAGCGGCGTCAAGCTTCACTGGTGAATCGGCTTCCAGCGTATGCAAATGCGTTCCGTCCGTCAGCTGCAACAAATACGACGATTTTGTCGCCTCGATTTTGGCGATGAATTGGTCGACTTCCAAACGGTTGCTCACCATGATCGAGGCGGTCAAATCGCCGTAGACTGGATGCTCGATTTTGACGTCCCTGACCGTCACGCCGCAATCCACGAGCAAATACAACTCTTCTTTCGTCTGTTCCGGCGTATGGAAGCAGGCGACCGTCCTCGTGTACGTTTTGGCTGGTTCGACCGGCTTTAAATACAAATAGCCTTGGCTTGTGGCGATGATCGGTTCGTTGCGCGCCTTTAACAGTGAAATGTCTTGGACGATCACTTGGCGGCTGACGTTCGTTTTCGCCGCCAGCTCAGCCCCCGTGAGCGGCGCTTCGCTTTCTTTCAACCATTGCAAAATGAGCTGGCGCCGCCTTTCCCCTAAAATTTTCTTTTCCTCTTTCACCTGCCATTCCTCCTTTCATGCCGATGTAAGTCGTTCCAGGGTGGAAACGAACTGGTCGATCTCCGCTTCGGTCGTGGCCGCGCCCAATGAGACGCGGATGAATTGCTTCGCTTCTTCGGGCGTTTTCCCGACGGCGAGCATCGTCCGCGACGGCGCCTGCAGCCCGACTTGGCAGGCGCTGCCGGTGGAAATGGCGATGCCGGCGCGGTTGCATTCAAGCATCACAAACTGCCCTTCGTACCCAGCGACGGACAAACCGATAATATGGGCAAGCCGGAAATCGGGATGGCCTTCCACCGCCACCGGCAGCTGTTTGGCGGCGATGGCGTGAAGCAACCGATTCCGCAGTCGTTCCAAACGCGACTGTTCGTCCGCCATTCGTCGATGGAGCTGCTGTGCGGCCGTAATGAAGGCGGCAATACCCGGTACGTTGACCGTTCCCGGCCGAAAGCCTGATTCGTGCGTCGCTCCCGGAAACACCGGCTTCCAATGCCGACGCGGGTTGATGTACACAGCGCCGACCCCTTTGGGACCGTACACTTTATGGGCGGAAACGGATAGGCTGTCTAGTCCTATCTCTTGAACATCTAGCTGTATTTTAGCAAAAGTTTGCACGCAGTCGCTATGAAAAAGGACGCCGTGCGCCCGCAGGAGGCGGCCGATGTCGGCAAGCGGCTGGATCGTGCCGATTTCCGAGTTGGCGTGCTGGATGGAAGCAAGGATCGTCTTCGGCGTGATCGCCCGCTCCAAATCCGCAAGCCGAATGCGCCCGAATCGGTCGACGGGCAAATACGTGACCGTATATCCTTCTGTTTCCAGCTGTTTGAACAAGTGATGGAGAGAGGCATGTTCGATTTCGGTCGTGATCAAGTGGTTTCCTTGATGCCGGTAGGCGGCGGCTAGCGAACGGATAGCGAGCATGTTCGCTTCCGTTCCGCCGCTTGTGAAATAGATCCCTTCCGCTTCTCCGTTAATCATGGCGGCGAGTTCGCGCCGGCATAAGGCAAGCAGTTGTTTCGCTTTCGTTCCGATGTCATGCAGGCTGCTTTCGTTGCCAAAGTAAACGGACGCCGCTTCAGCGTAAGCGGCGATCGCCTCTTGGCACATTGGCGTCGTTGCCGCGTAATCCAAATAAATCATATTCCCCCGCCTTTGCATCATTTTTTTCGCCAAACCTCTTGCCATTAGTTTAAATATGTGTAAATATAGATGTCAAGACAGGTGAAAAGAAAGGGGCGTCCGAGAGTGAAGGAAGGTGGCGTCATTGTTGTTGGCAGCGGGCTGGCCGCTTTAACGGTCGCCGATCATTTGTCGCAACATGAACATGTGATCATTTTCACGAAAAAGCGCCGTACCGACAGCAATTCATGGCGGGCGCAAGGAGGGGTGGCCGCGGCGCTGGCAGAGAGCGACGATTGGCGCTCTCATTTCCGCGATACGATGGTCGCCGGCTGCTTTCATAATGATGAACGAATGGTCGAACGGCTCGTCCGCGAAGGGCCGAGGCGGCTGCAAGAATGGATCAACGCCGGCATGGCGTTTGACCGGGATGAAGACGGCCGACTTTGCTTCGGGCTCGAGGGGGGACACAGTCGCCGCCGCATTTTGCACGCTGGAGGCGACCAGACGGGCAAAGCACTCGTTTCGTTTTTGCTTGAGCGGCTCGAGGGACGCGTGTGGATGGAAGAAGGCGAGCAGGTGATTGATTTGCTTGTGGAAGAGGGGCGTTGCGTCGGGGTGAAAACGAAGCGGGAAGACGGTTCCGTGTCCATTTGGCCGGCGTCGGCCGTCGTGTTGGCGACCGGTGGATGCGCCGGATTGTATACGTTCACTTCCAACGCGCCGACGGCGACTGGCGACGGCATCGCCATGGCGTACCGCGCCGGTGCGGCGGTGGCGGATATGGAGTTTATCCAATTTCATCCGACGATGCTCGTTGCCGGCGGAAAAGCGGTCGGGCTCGTCTCGGAAGCGGTGCGCGGCGAAGGGGCGGTGCTTGAGGCGGAAGACGGACGGCCGCTGATGGACGGCGTCCATCCGCTTCGCGATCTCGCTCCGCGCGACATCGTCGCCCGAGCGATCGCGGCGGAACTCGATCGCGGCGGCCGCGTCTATTTGAATATTTCCCGCGTTTCTCATTTTCGCCGCCGCTTTCCGACGATCGCCGCGCTATGTGAGGCCTATGGCGTCGACCTTGAAGCCGGCCGCCTTCCTGTCGCGCCGGGCGCCCATTTTTTAATGGGCGGCGTTGTCGTCAACGAGTGGGGGCAGACGACGGTGCCGGGCTTGTACGCCGTCGGGGAAGCGGCGTGCACCGGTGTGCACGGCGCCAACCGGCTCGCGAGCAACTCGTTGCTTGAAGCGATCGTCTTTGGATTCCGTGCGGCCTGCGCCATCCGCCGTCAGGCGGCGTGGCCGCAAACGGTTCACCGAGCGGATTCATCCAGCCCGCGTCGTTTGATTGTACCACGGCTGCCAGAGCGGGCGTTGATTCGTGAACAGCTGTCAACGTTTGTCGGCATCGTCCGCGACGGCGATCGGCTTCGCAAAGCGGTCGACTGGTTGGAACAGTTTTCGTTGCCGGATTGGCTGGATGGCGACCTTGAACGATTGTCGGCAGAGGAGATTGAAACAGGATATATGCTGCTAGTGGGCTGGCTTGTCGCTTCATCAGCGCTTGGGCGCACGGAAAGTCGCGGCGGCCATTACCGGAGCGATTTTCCGCGTGAACGCCCGGAGTGGCGGGGACGGCGCCTTGTGCGGACGAAAGAAGAGTGGGCCCGCCTTGGGGCTGGGAGGTAAAGCGGCAAAGAAAACGGAGGTATGAAAGATGAACCGGTTGAAGCTCGAACAACTGTTGCGACAGTTTTTTCTTGAAGATATTGGCGACGGCGATGTGACGAGCGAGACGATTTTTCCGGCTCATGAACGGGCATCAGGCATGTTTATGGCCAAAGCGGACGGGGTGGTGGCCGGCGTCGGCATTATTGCGGCGGGCTATCAGCTGCTGGATCCGCGCGTCGAAGTAACCATCATGAAACAGGACGGCGAACGGGTCCAAGCCGGCGAAACGATCGCCGTCGCATCCGGACCGGTCGGGCCGCTGTTGTCCGGTGAGCGCGTCATTTTAAACTTGCTGCAGCGGTTAAGCGGCATTGCCACCGTGACGCGGCAGGCCGTTGACTTGCTTGGCAATAGCTCCACGCGCATTTGCGACACGCGGAAAACGACGCCGGGGCTGCGCATGCTTGAAAAATATGCCGTCACATGCGGCGGCGGCTACAATCACCGCTTTGGCTTGTACGACGGTGTCATGATTAAAGACAACCATATCGCCTTTTGCGGATCGATCGCCCGCGCCGTCAAAACGGTGCGGGAGCGGCTTGGGCATATGGTGAAAATCGAGGTGGAGACCGAAACGGAAGACGAAGTGCTCGAGGCGGTCGAAGCCGGGGCGGATGTCATTATGTTTGACAACCGGACGCCGGATGAGGTGCGGGCGTTTGTCCGGCTTGTGCCAAAGCCGATCATCACGGAAGCGTCGGGAGGAATTACGCTCGCCAATGTGGCGGCGTACGGCGCGACCGGAGTCGACTACATTTCGCTCGGATGTTTAACCCATTCCGCCCCGGCGCTCGATATGAGTTTCAATTTGCGATAATGGAGGGGAGAACCGTGAACGTCCTTGAACAGTTGAAACGGCTGGATGAGATGCCGGAACGGTATAAAACGATGGAACAAAGCGAGCTCGAAGCGCGCGCCCGCGCGGTGAAAGAACGGTTCGGCCGGCGCCTTTTCATCCCGGGCCATCACTACCAAAAGGATGAGGTCATTCAGTTCGCCGATGCGACCGGCGATTCGCTTCAGCTTGCCCAGCTCGCGGCAAAAAACAGCGAAGCCGAATATATTGTGTTTTGCGGCGTCCATTTTATGGCAGAAACCGCCGATATTTTAACGAGCGACGACCAAACGGTCATTTTGCCGGACTTGCGCGCCGGCTGTTCAATGGCCGATATGGCCGATATTTTTCAAGTCGAGCGGGCATGGGCGGCGCTTATTGAGCGGTTTGGCGAGACGATCGTGCCGCTTGTGTACGTCAATTCGACCGCGGCGATTAAAGCGTTTGTCGGCCGCCATGGCGGAGCGACCGTCACCTCGTCGAACGCGAAAAAGATGATGGCTTGGGCGTTTTCACGGAATGAACGGATTTTCTTTTTGCCGGATCAGCATTTAGGGAGAAATACGGCCTATGCGCTCGGCATCCGTCTTGACGAGATGGCGGTGTGGGATCCGCACGATGAGACGCTTCAAGGGGCGGACGATCTCGACAAGGTGAAAGTCATTCTTTGGAAAGGGCATTGCTCCGTGCATGAAAACTTCACCGTCCGACAAATCGAGCATATTCGACGGATGAAGCCGGGAATCCATGTCATCGTCCATCCGGAATGCAGCTGGGAGGTCGTCCAGCAAGCAGACTACGCCGGTTCGACAAAATACATTATTGAAACGATCCGCAATGCTCCACCCGGCACCCAGTGGGCGATTGGAACGGAAATGAATTTGGTGAACCGGCTGAAGCACGAACATCCAGACAAAGAAATTGTTTCTCTCAATCCATATATGTGCCCGTGTTTAACGATGAATCGAATTGATTTGCCGCATTTCGTCTGGGTGCTCGAATCGCTTGAGCAAGGAGCAATCGTCAACCGCATCACCGTTCCGAAAGACATCGCCCTTGAGGCAAAAGAGGCGCTCGACCGCATGCTTTCGCTTGCCTAGCTTTTTCCCTGGCTTGACGAGGAGGGATCCTCGTTCGGTCAGGGATTTTTTTATCATAAATCAACGATCATCGTCATACATTGTGTTGAAAGACGATAACGGGAAACAAGCATCGGTTCGATCGAGCGTAAACAGTCTCGGTTTAGGAGGGGAACGGAGTGAAAATCCATATTGTCCAAAAGGGCGACACCCTTTGGAACATCGCCCAAAAATATGGAGTGGATTTTGAACAATTGAAAAAAATAAATGGGCATTTGAGCGACCCGAATATGATTATGCCTGGAATGAAAATCAAAGTGCCGACAGCAGGGGTGCCGGTCAAAAAAGAGACGAAGGCGCCTGTGTCACCCAAAAAAATGCATGTGAAAGAGCACCCGTACGCAGAGGCGAAACCGTTCGTCTCATTCCACATTGATGCCGAGCTTGACACTGCTGTCGCCCCTGCTCCGGAGGGCGAGGCAGCGGTAAACGCACCGGCGGGTGAGGCACCGAAAGCAGCGGTAAAGAAAACGCCGAAAGCGCCGGAGAAGAAGGCGGAGAATATGCCAGTGAATGAAGCGCCGAACGTACCGGTGAACGAAACGCCAAATGTACCAGTGAACGAAACGCCGAATGTGCCCATCAATGAAGCGCCAAAGGCACCGGCGGGTGAGGCGCCGAAAGCGGCGGTGAACGAAACGCCAAAGGCCGTCGAGAAGGAAGCGCCAAAAACGGCACCAAAAGCAGTGGTGAATGAAGCGCCGAACGTACCGGTGAATGAAATGCCAAATATACCAGTGAACGAAACGCCGAATGTGTCCATCAATGAAGCGCCAAAGGCGGTCGAGAAAAAAGCGCCAAAAGCAACGGCACAAGAAGCACCAAAAACGCCGAAAGCGGAGGCAAAAGAAGGGACAAAAGCGAAAGGCGCCCCTGTGCCGCCGCTTGTGCATACGATTCCGCCGGTGGCCCCGCCTCCTCAGCTTTCGTTCGCCCAATCGCTGGCCAACGTGCCGCCGATTCCGCCGAAGCCGAGCAATATTTTGCCCGACATGATGAAAGAGGAGGACAATGAAAGCCCAGCTGAATGGAAAGGGGAATCGGCGGCTGAGAGCGAAGACGCGCCGCCGCTGCCGAACATTCCATATGTTCCTGTCGCCCCGCCGACGGCCCCAACATTTGGCACTGACCAAGGATGTACGCCAGTGCCGCCAGTTTGGCCGGGGAGCGGATTTTACGTGCCGCCGCTGCCGGTCATGACGCCGTCCTATCCGCCATCGCCTGTGCCGCTGGCCGTTGGGGAAAGCGGCGAAAGTCCGGAAAGCGGTTCAGCGCCGTTTCCCGGCATTAGCGAAAGCAGCAGCGAATCATTAGAGCCGCCGCTTCCTGGGCCTGGGGCTGCCGACCCGTTTGTCCCGTCGGCGGGGACTGTTTTCCCCCCGCTCGGCGTTGCAACGCCAGTTTATGCGCCGCCTGCGGCGTACCCCTCGCCCGTTGGCTATCCGTCTTTTGGATATGCGCCGGCCTATGCGCCGACCCAGTACTACGGAGGGTACGCCCTGCCGGCTCCATACGGATATGCGCCGCAGTCAGCGCCGCCGCTTCCGTGGCCAGGCGTCGTTTATCCGACAAGTCCAGCGGGATACGCGCCGCCATCCTACCCGCCATCATCCGCCCCGCCGGTTGCCGGCCCCCGTTTGTTTAGCGAACCGCCGGATGAGGAGAGCGGGCATGGCGAGGAACAATAACCAAGTGAAAAGAGACGCCGCTGGCCGTCTCTTTTTTCTTCTTGACCGCCAATATCGGCTTGTTATTCAACAAGTTGTGGCATTGAAACCGCATGTCTTAGTCGTTGCCGCTCGGCAAGGAATGTTTGTCGCCAAGGCGTATCGCTTGCCCGTTGCGGCCGCGCGGCACGCCTGGCTTCTTGCCGTATTAAGGAAGGCCGGTTTTTCCGCCGCGCCGGCCCCTATGCCGATCGGGCGCGGAGGAGTGGTTGAAGCCGGCGGATGCTATTGGCTGCTGACGGAATATGTGGCCGGAGCGCGTCCAATCTCGTTTGCCGCTTGGGCTGACGCCGCCGACGGACTTCGTTTGCTCGAACGTTACCATACCGCAACGGAAAACATTGCCAGAAGTGAGCAGAAGGCGATGGGGCTGCCGCGTGCGCAGCTGTATGACAAATGGCGGCGCCGCTATGAGGAGTTTTGCCGACATTTGCCCGTTGTTGAAACGATCATGGACAAAGAAGACATTTTGTTTACGCTGCGTTGGGCGGATTACTGTCTATCAACGTGCCGCGAGCATGCTCCAGAGTTGACGGCGGATTCTGCTGCCATCATTCATGGTGATGTCGCCTCCCATAATTTTTTGCGCACCACAACAGGCCATATTTACCTAATCGACTATGACGCGGCCGCCCTTGCCTCGCCCGGGCTTGACTATTGCCAATACGCCAATCGCCTCTTGCCGCATATCGGCTGGTCATATTCAACACTCGCCCGTTTCGCTCCGCTTCGCCGTTGGTTGGAAAAACGCTGGTTTTTGCATGCGCTCTTATTTCCGGCTGATGTGTTTCGCGAATGGCGGTCAGCCGCCGCGCGCCGCCGTCCCCTTGTGTTCGACCGCAAGCGGAGAGAACGGTTTGTCCGCCGCCTTTATGCTATGCTACAATGAAGAATGGAATCTTTGGAAAAGGAGTCGAGGACGGATGCAAGAAAAAATTGACAAACTCGTGCAATGGCTGCGTGACCAAGTCTCATCAGCCGGCTTAAACGGGGCGGTCGTCGGCATCAGCGGCGGCATCGACTCGGCGGTTGTCGCCCATTTGATTAAGTGCGCCTTTCCGGATGATTCGCTGGGGCTGATCATGCCGTGCAAAAGCAATCCGAAAGATATGGAAGATGCGCTGAAAGTGGTGAAAAGCTGCGGCATCCGGCATTTGGTCATCGATTTGACCGAAGCGCACCGAATGCTGTTTGGCGCGATCGAGGCCGAGCTGAAAGCCATCGGGGAGTGGAAGGAAGAGCGCGCGCGGCTTGGCGATGCAAATACAAGGGCGCGCTTGCGCATGACAACGTTGTATGCAGTCGCCAACAATTACGGCTATCTCGTCGTCGGCACGGACAACGCCGCGGAGTGGCATACCGGCTACTTTACGAAATACGGCGACGGCGGGGTCGATTTAGTGCCGCTCATTCACTTTACAAAAGGCGAAGTGCGCGAAATGGGCCGCCTGCTCGGCGTTCCGGAAGAAATCATTGCGAAAGCGCCGAGCGCCGGATTATGGGAAGGGCAGACGGATGAAAGCGAAATGGGCACGACGTATGAAATGATCGATAAATATTTAAAAGGGGAAGACATTCCGGAACGCGATCGAAAAATTATTGAACAGCTTCATGAACGTTCGCATCATAAACGGCGATTGGCGATCGCGCCGCCGAAGTTTTAGCCGTTGCCTCATTGGTGTGAACTGACAGCGATAAACCCCCCGCGTTTGCCGCAAGCTAAACGTAAGGCTGGCTTCGTGCCAGCCTTGGGCGAAGGAAACCAAGGGGGGTTTTCCATTGAGATACGCGGTCAAATGGATCGGTGTGCTGTCGGCCGCCGGCTTGCTCGCTTCGTGCGCCAACTACGGGGCGAATGACGAGGGAGCCCAGCGCTACAACGATGCGGCGAGACCGATTGGCTATTACTCGACAGAGCGGGGCGATGATTTCCGCTATGGCCGGTATGGGACGAATGCGCTCAATTATGACAACAACTATATATGGGCGCGCCGCGGACCGGTGACCGATTATTTGGCGGACGGCGGGCGCCTCGGCGGACCGGCGGCGACCCGTTTTGACACCGACGTTCCGGCTCTTCCGCCCAATGTTGATTTCGGCGATGGCGACTACAACTACCATGGGCATTTGCACTCGCTAAACGTCGATCCGCACCCGTCGTACTACCGAAGCTATGCCGGCGGTTTGGCTGAGAAGCTCTCCCGCCGCGCCGCAGCGGTGGACGGAGTCGACGACGCCCGCGCGGTCGTGTATGGCAATCAAGCGCTCGTCGCCATTGCAACGGACGACCGCCATCCCAAGCGGCTTGAGAAGCGTGTCGAGCAAGCGGTCGCTCCGTACGCGGACGGCAAGCGGGTGCGCGTCACGTCCAATCCGAGCATGTACCACCGCATCCGCACGATTGACAACACGCTTCGCCGCGGCGCTCCGATCAATATGGAAGAAATCCGCCGCGATTTACGCACCATTTTTATCGATGATACGATTCAAGAACGGCCGGAAAACAATCGGTGACAAAGGCGAAGAAGGCGTCCCAAAAAAGTCGGGGCGCCTTCTTTCATTGCCGCTTCCCGCTGGGGCTCGGCTGACATTTTCCGCTTTTTTTGCTATAGTAATAGTCGGAACATTCCGTTGTGATGAGAGGGGAACTGTCGATGGCTGGACATTCGAAGTGGAAAAATATCCAACGGCGGAAAAATGCCCAAGATGCGAAGCGCGGCAAACTATTCATGAAACTGGCGAAAGAAATTTACGTCGCCGCCAAAAGTGGCGGAGGCGATCCAGCGTCCAATCCGAGCCTGCGCCTTGTCATTGAGAAGGCGAAAGCGGCCAACATGCCGAGCGAAAACATTGAACGGGCGATTAAAAAAGCAACTGGAACCCAAGAGCATACCAACTATGAGGAAATTCGCTACGAAGGATATGGACCAGGCGGCGTTGCCGTCATGGTCGTTTGCCTGACGGATAATAAAAACCGCACCGCCGCCAACGTGCGCGCGGCGTTTTCGAAAAACGGCGGCAATTTAGGGGAAACGGGCTGCGTCTCCTATTTGTTCGAGCGCAAAGGGCTGCTCGTGATTGACCGCGAACAGCACAACGTTGATGAGGATGAATTGCTGCTGTTGGCCATTGAAGCGGGTGCCGAGGAGATGGAAACAACGGACGAATCGTTCGAAATTTATACAGCGCCCGAATCGTTTGAAACGGTGAAAGACGAGCTGGAACAGCAAGGATTCACGTTTGCCAGCGCGGAAATTACGATGATTCCGCAAACGTATACGACGCTTGAGGGCGACGATTTGAAAAAAATGCTGAAGTTGATCGATACGCTTGAAGATGATGATGACGTCCAAGAAGTGTACCATAATTTGGACGAATCGGTGCTTGAGGAGTAGCGACGTCCGTCGGCGAAGCCGGCGGATTTTTTGTACATACGTTCGAAGACCATGGAACATAATCGAATATGATGATCGAGCGCCGTTGGCTCGAATCCCCGCCCCACTTTTTGGATCGGCGGCAGCTTGCTTGGCAAAAAAGCTGATGGATCAGGAATAAAATGGCGTCCGCTGGTGAAACTAGTGGTGTAAAGGAACCATCATCCGAGAAGAGAGGAACAAACGATGCGAATTCTTTCCCTCATACTGTGGATCGCCGCCATCGTGTTGCCGGTTCATTCGGCCTCCGCCGCACCGGTCAAGATGACGATTGTGCTTGAGCGGCAATACTTGGACGGAGAGATGAGCGAAGAGAAAGTCACCGAAACCGTCGATTCGATGACAGAAATATGGGAAAAATATCGCGATTGGCAACTCGTGACGCTCGATGACCAGACGATCGTGTTTCGCAAAACAATCAACGACATTTCGCCGTTGTTAAAAACAAACGGCTACTTCGGAATTACGGACGATGGCACGTTGTCTATTTTCAACGGCAAACCGGGCCGGTCGAGCGAAATCATCCAGTCGTTTTTCCAAATCGACGTGCAAAAGCTCGAAAGCCGCCAGCAAGAAAAGCTGAAGAAAGGAATTCGCGTCCTCTCGAAAGAGCGGTATGAACAAGTGATCGAAATGTACCGCCATTTTGCGGTCGTCCAATAAACCAAGCGAAAGCCCGTGGTGCAAAGCGCATCGCGGGATTTCTTTTTGCTATAATGAAATCATATGATACAATGAAAGGACGAAAAAAGGAGAGGAGCATCCATTGATCGAGTTTATCCGTGGGTATGTCGATTACGTCTGCCCGGAATATATCGTCATCGACCATAACGGCATCGGCTACGAGATCTTTACGCCGAACCCGTTTGCGTTTCAGGAAAGCCGCGAGGCGGCGGTGACCGTCTATACATACGAATATGTGCGCGAAGGTGTGCACGCCTTGTACGGGTTCCCAACGCGCGAGGAGCGCAACTTGTTCGCCAAGCTGCTGCAAGTGTCGGGCATCGGGCCGAAAGGCGGCCTCGCCATTTTGGCGGCCGGGCGTCCGGATGAACTGGCGCGGGCCATCGAGGAAGAAAACGAGGCGTTTTTATGCAAGTTTCCAGGCGTGGGCAAAAAGACGGCCCGGCAAATGATTTTGGATTTAAAAGGGAAGCTCGGGGCGCTTGCGGCGCCGGCGGCTGCACGTTCGGCCGCACCGCTTTCCGGTGCGCTCGTCGAGGCGGTGGCGGCGCTCAAGGCGCTCGGCTACGCTGAACGGGAGATCGAGAAAATCATTCCGGCGCTCCGCGAAGAAGCGATGTCGACGGAACAGTATGTGAAGCGGGCGCTGGCGCTGCTTTTGGGATAAACAGCGGCCAAAGGGAGGAATGACGGTGGAGGAACGGCTTGTATCCGGGGAGGTCTTAGGGGAAGAGACTGCGCTTGAACCGAGTTTGCGCCCGCAATATTTGCATGAATATATCGGGCAAGATAAGATCAAAGAAAACTTAAAAGTGTTCATTGAAGCGGCCAAGCTCCGCGAAGAGACGCTCGACCATGTGTTGCTGTACGGACCGCCGGGGCTTGGGAAAACGACGCTCGCCGTGATCATCGCCAATGAAATGGGCGTCAAGCTGCGAGCGACATCTGGACCGGCGCTCGAGCGGCCGGGAGATTTGGCGGCGCTTCTCACTTCGCTTGAGCCGGGGGATGTGCTCTTTATTGATGAGATCCACCGGCTGCCGCGGGCGGTGGAAGAGGTGCTCTATCCGGCGATGGAAGATTATTGCTTAGATATCGCGATTGGCAAAGGGCCGGATGCGCGCACGCTTCGCCTCGACTTGCCGCCATTTACGCTCGTCGGGGCGACGACGAGAGCCGGGGCGCTGTCGGCGCCGCTTCGCGACCGGTTTGGTGTCATCAGCCGGCTCGAATACTATCACGTCGACCAACTCGCCCAAATCATTGAGCGGGCGGCGGCCATCTTGCAAATCGGTATCGAGCGCGAAGCGGCGCTTGAGCTTGCCCGTCGGGCGCGCGGCACGCCGCGCATCGCCAACCGTTTGCTGCGGCGCGTCCGCGATTTCGCGCAAGTGCGCGGAGATGGGGGAATTACGCTGCCGCTTGCTGTCGAGGCGCTCGAGCGGCTGCAAGTCGACCGGCTCGGGCTCGACCAAATCGACCATAAGCTGCTTTCAGCGATGATTGAAAAATTTGCCGGCGGCCCGGTCGGGCTCGAAACGCTGGCGGCCGTCATCGGCGAAGAAGCGCAAACGATTGAGGAAGTGTATGAGCCGTACTTGATGCAGATCGGTCTCTTGCAGCGTACGCCGCGCGGGCGCGTCGTCACGCCGGCGGCGTACACCCATTTAGGAATGGAGGTTCCGAAGCGGTGAACAGCTTGCCAAAGTTGATCATGACGATCGGCGTTGTGCTCATCATTGTCGGGTTTGTCATGCAATTTGTCAAACTCGGCCGCTTGCCGGGGGATATCGTCATCCGCAAAGGGAATATGACGTTTTACTTTCCCATCGTGACATCCATCTTGCTGAGCGTTGTGTTATCGTTGATTTTTTACGTGCTCGGACGATTTCGCTGAAGGAAGGAGAACTGCATGAAAGTCGATTTGTTTGATTTTCATTTGCCGGAAGAGTTGATTGCGCAAACGCCGCTTCCAGACCGGGCGGCATCAAGGCTCATGGTGCTCGATAAACGAACGGGCGCCATTCGCCATGAAACGTTTCGCAACATTATTTCGTACTTGAATCCAGGCGACTGCCTCGTTTTAAACGATACGCGCGTCATGCCGGCGCGGCTTTACGGCGAAAAAGCGGAAACGGGCGGAACGGTCGAAGTGCTGCTGTTAAAGCAATTGGACGGCGACCGTTGGGAGACGCTCGTCAAGCCGGGAAAACGAGTCAAGCCAGGAACGAAACTCACTTTTGGCGAGGGGAAACTGCAAGCCGTCTGCCTCGATACGCTGGAACACGGCGGGCGAGTGCTTGAGTTTTCGTATGACGGCCTGTTTTATGAAGTATTGGCCGAACTTGGGGAGATGCCGCTGCCCCCGTACATTAAAGAAAAGCTTGACGACCCGGAACGATACCAGACCGTTTACGCCCGCGAAATCGGCTCGGCAGCGGCGCCAACCGCCGGTTTGCATTTCACCGAAGAGCTGCTTGACGCCATTCGCGAAAAAGGGGTGCATATCGTCTTCATCACCCTTCATGTCGGGCTTGGCACGTTTCGGCCGGTGCAAGTGGACGAAGTCGAGAAGCACGATATGCACGCCGAATTTTATCAAATGAGCGAGGAAACGGCCGAGACATTAAACCGCGTCCGGGAGCAGGGCGGTCGCATCATCGCCGTCGGCACGACGTCGACACGGACGCTCGAGACGATCGCCGGCAAACATAACGGCCGGTTTGTCGCGGAAAGCGGCTGGACCGACATTTTCATCTATCCAGGCTATGAGTTCAAAGGGATTGATGGGCTGGTGACGAACTTCCACCTGCCGAAATCGACGCTCATCATGCTCGTGAGTGCGCTCGCCGGGCGCGAAAATATTTTGCACGCGTATGAAGTGGCGGTCAAAGAGCGATACCGCTTTTTCAGCTTCGGTGATGCGATGCTCATCATTTGAGAAAGGAGACGAGCACGTTGACGACACCGATTCGCTTTGAACTGATCAAAACGTGCCGGCAGACGGGCGCGCGCCTCGGCATCCTCCATACGCCGCACGGCTCGTTTGAAACGCCGATGTTTATGCCGGTCGGGACGCTCGCCACGGTCAAGACGCTGTCGCCGGAAGAGCTGAAGGAAATGGGGGCCGGCGTCATTTTAAGCAACACCTATCATCTTTGGCTGCGCCCGGGGCATGACATTGTCGCGGAAGCGGGCGGGTTGCATGCGTTTATGAACTGGGATCGCGGCATTTTGACTGATTCCGGCGGCTTCCAGGTGTTCAGCCTCAGCGAATTCCGCCGCATCGAGGAAGAAGGCGTCTATTTCCGCAACCATTTAAACGGCGACAAGCTGTTTTTATCGCCGGAAAAAACAGTCGAAATTCAAAATGCGCTTGGCGCCGACATCATCATGGCGTTTGATGAGTGCCCGCCGTATCCGGCGACGTATGAATACATGAAACAGTCCATCGAGCGGACGAGCCGTTGGGCGGAGCGCTGCTTGAAGGCGCACCGCCGCCCGAATGAGCAAGGGCTGTTTGGCATCGTCCAAGGCGGCGAGTATGAGGAGTTGCGCCGGCAGAGCGCCCGCGATTTAGTGTCGCTCGATTTCCCGGGCTATGCGGTCGGCGGGTTGTCGGTCGGCGAGCCGAAAGAGGTCATGAACCGGGTGCTTGAGTTTACGACGCCGCTTCTGCCGGCGGACAAGCCCCGCTATTTAATGGGCGTCGGTTCGCCGGATTCGCTCATCGACGGGGCGATCCGCGGCATCGACATGTTTGACTGCGTTTTGCCGACGCGCATCGGCCGCAACGGGACGGTGATGACGAGCGAAGGGCGGGTGGTGATCAAAAACGCCCAGTACGCCCGCGACTTCTCGCCGCTGGACCCGCACTGCGACTGCTACACGTGCCGGAACTATACGCGCGCGTACATCCGCCATCTCATCAAATGCGATGAAACATTTGGCATCCGGCTCACGTCTTACCATAATGTCTATTTTTTGATAAAATTGATGGAGCAGGTGAGACAAGCGATCCGCGAAGATCGGCTCGCCGATTTCCGCGAGGAATTTTTCGAACGCTACGGCTTCAATAAACCGAATGCAAAAAACTTTTGACGGCCGGAAAGGAGGGGGATTGCATGAACGCAACGATCGCCAACTTGCTGCCGATCGTGCTGTTTTTCATTATTTTCTACTTTTTGCTCATTCGTCCGCAG
The DNA here is from genome assembly GCF_002042905.1 of Geobacillus sp. LEMMY01. Taxonomy (NCBI): domain Bacteria; kingdom Bacillati; phylum Bacillota; class Bacilli; order Caryophanales; family Anoxybacillaceae; genus Geobacillus; species Geobacillus sp. LEMMY01. The sequence goes on along the minus strand of NZ_MVKA01000001.1, from coordinate 79,648 downwards.
CAAAAGCGGCAACGCGCCATCCAGCAAATGCAGGCGAATTTGAAAAAAGGCGATAAAATCATCACGATCGGCGGATTGCACGGCATCATCGACTCGGTCGATGAGGACAAAATCATCGTTCGCGCCGGCGATGGCACGCGTCTGACGTTCGACCGCTCCGCGGTGAGAGAAGTGGTGGCGGAAAGCAAGGCGTAGCGAAAGCGCGGCCGGTGGCGCCTGAAGCAAAAAAGAGGCTATCTCAAAAGGTTGTGTTTTCTAAAAAAACATATCTTAGAGATTGTGATACGATAATCAGAAAGGGTGTCCCGATCCTTTTGGGACACCCTCTTTTGCTGACTTGCCGTCTACGCCCGCTCACGGCGCGCCGGCGACAAGTTGACGCCGACGATGCCGCCTAGCGAAGCGGCGGCGAAAAAGGCAAGGTGGTACAGCCATTGCTCGGCGGTGAACGATTTTTCCATGCCAAGAAATTGAAACAAAAAGATGATCGCTGTAAATAAGAGGCCGGTCAGCCCGCCGGAGAGCCATCCTTTTTCCTGGCTTTTTCCGCCGGCGACGACGCCGCCGATAAACAGCGAGACGACCGAGGCGGCAAACACGATCCAGGTGAGCGACGATTCGTGAATGTCCGTCCATTTGAGCAGCAACGAAAAAATGAAGCTGACGAGCGCCGCCAACACAAAAACTGTGGCGATTCCATACACCAGTGCGCTGCCAAGCCGTGACACCGCAATCCCTCCTTGGCCAAAACGCTTTTTACCACAATATATTCGGCGCCGGACAGGTTTAGACGTTTATTTTCGCTTGTTTTTGCCGGCCAGCCAGTGCAGCCCCGGAAGATAGACGAGCTCTTCGCGCCGGATGAGCCGGAACAGAACGAGGCAGGCGGCATATAGGGCGGCTGTCGCCGCCATGGCCAGTAGCGTCAAAAGCGGCGACGGTACGGCCAAAAGCGGATGACGGGACAGAGCATAGCCAACCGCGCCGGCGGCGATGATGGCGCCAAGCGCTTTGATGTACTCGCGCCCATCGATGGAAAAAGACACCGCCTTGACGACCGTGGCAAAGTGAAGCAGCGTCACAAGCACAGTGCTGACCGCGGTTGCCAGCGCCGCGCCCATAATGCCTAAGCTTGGCTGTGAGGCGAGAGCGAAGATGCACGCGAGCTTCACCACCGCTCCGATCAAGCTGTTCGTCATGGCGGCGTTCGCCAAGTCCAGCCCTTGCAAGACCGCCTGTAGCGGGCCTTGAAAATAATAAAGCAAGAAAAACGGCGCCATCACTTGAATAAAGATCGCGGCTTCACTTGTGCCGTACATCCAGCGCATGAGCGGCTCGGCGAACAAGTAAAGAACGACGGTGGAAAGGCCGCCGGTGACAAGCGACAAGCGCATCGCCTGGGCGATCCGGTATTCGACCAAAAGCAGCTTGCGTTGCGCCATTGCTTCGCTGATGGCCGGCACAAGTGCGGTCGAGAGCGCGTACGTAATAAACGACGGCAACGTCAACAACGGCAGCGCGTAGCCGACAAGCTGTCCGTATTGCCTCGTGGCAGTGGAGGCGGCGACGCCGGCCAACGCCAAGCTGTTGGCGACGACGATTGGCTCAAAAAACCAAGAAAGCGAGCCGATCAAACGACCGCCGGTTGTCGGCAAGGCAATGCGCATGAGGCGGACGAACGTCTCTTTGCCGGCTTGGACGTAGTGAAAAAACTTTGTCCGCAGGCGAATCGATTTTTTAACCTTAAATAAAAACAGCAAATACAATAACGCTGCCAACTCGCCGAGAACGGAAGATGCCATGGCGCCGGCGGCGGCATACTCGACGCCATACGGCAAAAGCGGCCGTGTGCATAAGGCGATCAAGCTGATGCGGACGATTTGTTCCAACAAGAGCGAATAGGCGTACGGCTTCATTTGCTGGCGCCCTTGAAAGTAGCCGCGCAGCACCGAAGAGATGGCAACGATCGGTACGACCGGAGCGATGGCAAGGAGCGGATAGTACGTGCGCGGGTCGGTAAACATCGTCCGCGAAAGCCACGGCGCGGCGGCGATGAGCATCGGCAGGAGCACGACACTTAGCGCGCCGGTGGTGGCCAGCGACACGACGAGAATTTTTTTCACCCGTTGCCGGTCGCCGGTTGCCTCCGCTTCGGCGACGAGTTTGGAAATGGCGACCGGCAGACCGATCTGCGTCGCGGTAATCGCCAAAACGAGCGTCGGCACGGCCATCATGTACAGCCCGACTCCTTCATCGCCGATCATGCGGGCGACGACAATTCGGTTGATGAAGCCGAGAATTTTCGTAACAAAGCCAGCGGCGATTAAAATGACCGTACCTTGTAAAAATTTGGACATTTTCTCCCCCTGCCTTCTCAAATGCCTCCATCTTTTATACAATATATGCAAGGCCCATGGCCAAGCATGACAAGATTGGCCGGCGGCAATGGACATGAGGGGGGATGGGGGATGGATGAAAACCGGAAGCTGCGCGAACAGCTCATGCCAGCGCTCGAGTGCAAGTATGACGAGTTTCGTCTGCTCGGCTATACGCAAGTGACGATGGACGGGCTGTGGGAATGTTTATGCTCCCGCAAGTGGAAACATCGGCCGGCGGAAAAAAGGCTGCATGAGTTGGTCAGCGACATTTTCTCCCTTTCGCCGGGCGAGTATATGACATTTTTGACGATGCGTTCATATAAACAACAGGCGGCCGGCGATGATGAGTTGGAGCGGGTTTTAAAGGAATTGTTATAGTGGAAAATTGACACTTGCCGGCTGCTGTTTCATAATGGAAGGCGAGGCCAATGTTTTGCTTGGCGCTGCGGCGGACGGCGCCGAGGCAAGTTGAAGGAGGATCTTAAGGAGAATGGTAAAACGAAGCCGCATCGTCGCCTTTTTTCTGCTCCTGCTTTTGTTTGCCGGAGTGATGGGGCCGACGATTCAAGGAATTGTACATAACATCAAACTGGGCCTTGACTTGCAAGGCGGTTTTGAAGTGCTGTATGAAGTGAAACCGGCCAAAAAAGGCGATAAGATTGACCAAGAGACGCTGCAAAGCACCGTCAGCGCGCTGAATAAACGGATCAACGTCCTTGGCGTCAGCGAACCGCGCGTTGACATCGAGGGAGGAAACCGCATCCGCGTCCAGCTCGCCGGGGTGAAAGACCAAAATGAGGCGCGCGAAATTTTGTCCACGCAGGCGAAATTGACGTTCCGCGACGTCAATGACAACGTGCTCATGGACGGGAGCGACCTCGTCCAAGGCGGAGCGAAGCTGTCGTTTGATGAAAACGGCCGGCCGAGCGTCGCTCTGAAATTGAAAGACGCCGACAAGTTCCGTCAAGTGACGGAAAAAGTATATAAAATGGGGCCGCCAAACAACATTTTAGTCATTTGGCTCGATTTTAAAGAAGGGGTGGACGCCTACCGGAAAGAAGCGGGCAAAACTGATCCGAAATTTATTTCCGCTGCTTCGGTCAACCAAGTGTTCAATCAGACGGATGTGTCGATCGTCGGCAATTTTACGGTCAAAGAAGCGCAACAGCTGGCTGATTTGCTTAATGCCGGCGCGCTGCCGGTCGAACTGCATGAAATTTACTCGACGTCCGTCGGCGCCCAGTTTGGGAAAAACGCTCTGCAAAAAACGGTGTTGGCCGGCATCATCGGCGTGGCGGCGATCTTCTTGTTTATGATTTGGTTTTACCGGCTTCCCGGGATCATCGCTGTCATTACGCTGTCGGTGTACATTTATTTGATTTTGCTTTTGTTTGATTGGATGAATGTCGTCATGACGCTGCCGGGCATTGCCGCCCTTATTTTAGGGGTTGGGATGGCGGTCGACGCCAACATTATTACGTACGAACGGATCAAAGAGGAGCTCAAGCTCGGCAAGTCGATGCTGTCGGCGTTCCGCGCCGGCAACCGCGGGTCGTTTGCGACAATTTTTGACGCCAATCTTACGACGATCATCGCCGGCGCTGTTCTTTTTATTTACGGGACAAGCTCGGTGAAAGGGTTTGCGACGACGCTCATCATTAGCATTGTTGTCAGCTTCCTCACCGCTGTTTACGGCACGCGGCTGTTGCTCGGCCTGCTTGTGTCAAGCCGTTGGTTCGATAAAAAACCGGAGTGGTTTGGCGTCAAAAAGTCGGAAATCTTAAACATTGCGGAAACGACTGAGGAAACGGAAGTGCCGACGAAGTTTGACCGTTGGGATTTTGTCAAACATAGCAAAAAGTTTTTCATTTTCTCCGGTGCATTGACGATCGCCGGCGTCATCTCGTTGTTTGCCCTGGGGCTGAATCTTGGCATTGACTTCACGAGCGGAACGCGCGTTGAGGTGACGAGCAACCAGCCGATCGACGCTAAAGAGTTGAGCGGCTATTTCGAGCGGCTCGGCTACAAGCCGGAGGATGTCGTCCTGTCCGGCACGGACGGGAAAACAGGCGTCGTCCGCTTGATTGGCGTGCTCGATAAGCAAGAAATTGCCAAGCTGAAAAATGAATTGAAGCAAGCGTATGGCAACGAACCAAACATCAGCACCGTCTCTCCGGTCGTCGGCAAGCAGCTGGCCCGCAACGCGCTCATTGCTGTGCTTATTTCATCCATCGGCATCATTCTTTACGTGACGATTCGCTTTGAGTGGCGAATGGCGCTCGCAGCCATTGTCGCCTTATTGCACGATGCGTTTTTTATCATTACCGTGTTCAGCTTGACGCGCCTTGAGGTCGATTTGACATTCATCGCCGCGGTGCTGACGATCATCGGCTATTCGATCAACGACACGATTGTTACGTTTGACCGCATCCGGGATTTGATGAAAAAGCGGAAAGTGAAAACGGTCGACGACTTGAAGCATATCGTCAACCGGGCGTTGCAACAAACATTTACGCGCTCGGTCAACACGGTATTGACCGTCTTGTTTACGGTCATCGCGTTGCTCATCTTTGGCAGCGAAGCCATCCGCAACTTCAACCTTGCCTTGCTCGTTGGACTTGTGTGCGGCGTCTATTCGTCGCTTTGCATCGCTTCGCAGCTTTGGGTCGTTTGGAAGGGCCAGGAGCTCAAAAAAGGAAAAGGAGCCAAAAAAGCGGCGGCCGAGGCCGAACCGCAGGTGTAATGGCGGCGCTGGAAAAAACGGGAATGTTTTTTCCAGCGCTTTTTTCTTGCCGTCGATGCTGTAAATAGAAAACGGATACACTAAGATTCGAGGCAATATGGACAACACGCGGGGCTGCCAGACAGAAAGGTGAGGAATGGTCATGGAAAACGAACAGCGATTCAGGCAGGCAAAAACGGCGGCGATGGTCGGCATTGTTGGCAATATGGCGCTGGCCGCCGTCAAGGCGGCGGTCGGCGTATGGAGCCAAAGCCAAGCGTTGATCGCCGATGCCGCCCATTCAGCGTCCGATGTTGCCGGCTCGTTCGCCGTTTGGGTCGGGCTGCGGGCCGCCGCGCGTCCGCAATGTCATGGTTCACATCAACCCGTACAACCCGGAAAAAAAACTGTAATGTCGTTGCCTGCCCTTTTCTCCTTTTTGTATAATAAGGAGAGTTGAGGTGGGAGACATGTTGAAAGCGAAAACGCGTTGGGAGGTGGAGCGCCTCGATGAGCAGGCGGTGAGGCGGCTGGCTGAGGAAGCCGGCGTCACGCCCTTATTGGCAAGGCTTCTCGTCCGCCGCGGGGTGCGGACGGCCTCGGAGGCGGCGGCGTTTCTCAATCCGCTTGAACAACCGTTTCATGATCCGTTTTTGCTTGACGGGATGGAGCGAGCGATTCGGCGTCTAAAGCGGGCGATCGACGCGGGTGAACGCGTGTTGGTATACGGCGATTACGATGCCGATGGCGTTTGCAGCACGTCGGTGATGGTGAGTGCTCTCAAGGAGGCGGGGGCGTCGGTCGAGTTCTACATTCCGAACCGATTTACGGAAGGATACGGGCCGAACATGGCGGCGTTTCGCGCCGCGAAAGAGCGCGGCGTTTCCGTCATTGTGACCGTCGACAATGGGATTGCGGCGGTCAAGGAAATTGCGGCCGCCAACGAGTGGGGGATGGATGTCATCGTAACGGATCACCACGAACCAGGTCCGGTGCTGCCGAAGGCGTATGCGATCATTCATCCGAAGCAGCCGGGAAGTACATATCCGTTTCGCGATTTAGCCGGCGTCGGCGTTGCGTTTAAAGTAGCTCATGCCTTGCTTGGGCGGGTGCCGCGCCATTTGCTTGATTTGGTCGCGATCGGCACGATCGCCGATTTGGTTCCGCTTGTTGGGGAAAACCGCCTCTTTGCCGCACAAGGGCTTGAAGCGCTGCGGGCGACGGATCGCATCGGGTTGCGCGCCCTTTTTCGGCAATGCCGCGTCGATGCGGCGGTCATCAACGAACAGACGGTCGGATTTGTCATCGCTCCGCGCTTGAACGCGGCGGGGCGCCTAGGCGGCGCCGATCCGGCGGTGGCGCTCTTAATGACGGACGATGAGAACGAAGCGGTGCAGCTGGCGGCGGAGATGGACGAGTTAAACCGCGAACGTCAGCAGCTTGTGGCACAAATCGCTGAAGAAGCGGTGGACATGGTGCGCCGCCAATTCCCTCCTGAGGAACATCGCGTCTTGGTTGTGGCAGGCGAAGGATGGAATGCCGGAGTGGTCGGCATTGTCGCTTCCAAGCTTGTCGAGCAGTTTTACCGCCCGGCGGTCGTGCTTTCGATCGACCGGGAAAAAGGGATCGCCAAAGGGTCAGCCCGCAGCATTCATGGGTTTGACTTATTCGCCAGCCTGTCGCAATGCCGCGACTTGTTGCCGCACTTTGGCGGCCACCCGATGGCGGCGGGGATGACATTGGCGCTTGATGATGTCGAAGAATTGCGGCAACGGCTGAACGCCATCGCCGCCGAAACGTTGTCTGAGGGCGATTTTACGCCGCCGACGTTCATTGATGCTTCCTGTTCGATTGCTGAGTTGACGCTGTCGGCCGCCCGCGGCCTTGAGCGGTTCGCTCCGTTTGGCGTCGGCAATCCGCGGCCGCTTGTTCTCATTGAAGGGGCGTCGGTTGAAACCATGCGGCGCGTCGGGGCGAACGGAGCCCATATGAAAGCCGTCTTTTCCCAAGACGGGGCCGCGATCGATGCCATCGGCTTCGGCCTCGGGCCGTTATGCGAAGAAATCGCTCCGGATGCGCGCATTTCGGCGGTCGGGGAGCTGTCGGTGAACGAATGGAACGGGTTCGCCAAGCCGCAGCTGTCGTTGTGTGATCTGGCGGTCAGCGACTGCCAGCTGTTTGACGTCCGCGGCTGCCGCGACGTCCGTCCGCTTCTTGAGCGGCTGCCAAAAGAGAAGTGGCTAGTCGTCTCCTTTCGCTGCGAAACCGGGCAGCGCCCGGACGTGGCGCCATTTCGCAGGGAGCTTCATTGCGTGCCGACCGAAGAAGAGGCGGGCGCCTTATCGATTGACGACCGCTATGTCGTGCTGCTTGACGTGCCGCCGCGGCTGGCCTTGTTGTCGGCGCTTCTTAGCAACGGGCGGCCGGCGCGCATTTACGCGGTGTTTGCTCAGCCCGAGGCGCAATTTTTCCGCACGTTTCCGACGCGCGACCATTTTAAATGGTTTTACGCCTTTTTGCATCGACACCGTTCGTTTCCGCTCGCCAAGCGCGGCGGTGAGCTGGCCCGCGCCCGCGGTTGGACGGAAGAGACGGTTCATTTTATGGCGAAAGTATTTTTAGAGCTTGACTTTATCAGCGAACAAAACGGCGTCATTTCGCTCGTTCATCAGCCGGCGAAGCGCGATTTGCACGAATCGCCGACGTACCGCCGGCGGCGGGACGAGCTCGAGGCGGAGCATCAGTTAGTCTATTCCACTTACGAGCAATTGAAACGCTGTTTGGCGGAAATGACACGTTCGCAAACGCACGAGGAGGCAAACGTATCATGGACTTAAAACAATACATTACGATTGTGCCCGATTTCCCGAAGCCGGGCATCATGTTTAAAGATATTACAACGCTGATGGACAACGGTCCGGCGTACAAATACGCGACCGACCAAATTGTTCAATATGCGCGCGAAAAACAAATCGACATCGTCGTTGGTCCGGAAGCGCGCGGCTTTATCATCGGTTGCCCGGTCGCCTATGCGCTTGGCGTCGGATTTGCGCCGGTGCGCAAGGAAGGGAAGCTGCCGCGCGAAGTCGTCCGCGTTGAGTATGGCCTCGAATATGGAACCGATGTCTTGACGATGCATAAAGATGCCATTAAGCCAGGACAGCGCGTGTTGATCACCGACGACTTGCTGGCGACGGGCGGGACGATGCGGGCAACCATCGATTTGGTGGAACAGCTCGGCGGAGTGGTGGCCGGATTGGCGTTTTTGATTGAGCTCACCGAGCTTGGCGGCCGCAAAAAGTTGGAAGGCTACGACATTTTGACGCTGATGCAGTTTTAAACAGTCGACATTGTTCGCATCTTCGGATACAATAAAGAAAAAAGGGGCACTCACACATGAGTGCTCTTTCTTATTAACCGTATGAACGCAACGGACCTCTGTGCTTTGCAGCTTCAATTTTAATCGATTAAAAAGGTGATTCAACCCTATGGCCAATGAACAAGTGCTGACAGCGGAGCAAGTGTTTGAACGAGCGAGCTGTTATTTGTCGGAACAAGACGTCGCCTTTTTGAAAAAGGCGTATGAGTTTGCCAAGCACGCCCACCGCGATCAATTTCGGAAATCGGGCGAACCATACATCATCCATCCGATTCAAGTCGCCGGCATTTTGGCTGACTTAAAGATGGACGCGACGACGATCGCCGCCGGGTTTTTGCATGATGTCATCGAAGACACCGAGGCGACAAAAGAAGACCTCGAGCGCGAGTTCGGCGCGGAAGTGGCGATGCTTGTCGACGGGGTGACGAAGCTCGGGAAAATTAAATATAAATCGCAGGAAGAACAGCAGGCGGAAAATCATCGAAAAATGTTTTTGGCCATGGCGCAAGATATTCGCGTCATCTTGATCAAGCTCGCCGACCGGCTGCACAATATGCGGACGTTAAAACATTTGCCGGTGGAAAAGCAACGGCGCATCGCCAATGAGACGCTCGAAATTTTCGCTCCGCTCGCGCATCGGCTCGGCATTTCGAAAATCAAATGGGAGCTTGAGGATACGGCGCTTCGCTATTTAAACCCGCAGCAATACTACCGCATCGTCAATTTAATGAAGAAAAAGCGGGCTGAGCGCGAGCAATATTTGGAGGAAGTCATTCAAGAAGTGCGCGAACGGCTCAACGAAGTGCATATTCCTTGCGAAATTTCCGGGCGCCCGAAACATATTTACAGCATTTACCGAAAAATGGTGATGCAAAACAAACAGTTCAACGAAATTTACGATTTGCTCGCTGTCCGCATCATCGTCAACAGCATCAAAGACTGCTATGCTGTGCTCGGCATTATTCATACGTGCTGGAAGCCAATGCCAGGCCGCTTCAAAGACTACATCGCCATGCCGAAGCCGAACATGTACCAATCGCTCCATACGACGGTGATCGGCCCAAAAGGCGAACCGCTTGAGGTGCAAATCCGCACGTTTGAAATGCATCAAATCGCCGAGTTCGGGATCGCCGCCCATTGGGCGTACAAAGAAGGAAAGACGATCAAACCCAACTCATTTGAAGAAAAACTGTCTTGGTTCCGGGAAATTTTGGAGTGGCAACATGACGCCAGCAATGCCGAAGAGTTCATGGAATCGCTCAAGATGGACTTGTTTTCCGACATGGTGTTCGTTTTTACGCCCAAAGGCGATGTCATCGAGCTGCCGGCCGGATCGGTGCCGATTGACTTCGCCTACCGCATCCATTCGGAAATCGGCAACAAAACGATCGGTGCGAAAGTCAACGGCAAAATGGTGCCGCTTGACTACAAGCTGCAAACGGGCGACATCGTCGAAATTTTAACGTCAAAACATTCGTACGGTCCGAGCCAAGACTGGCTGAAACTGGCGAAAACGTCGCAGGCGCGCAACAAAATCCGCCAGTTTTTCAAAAAGCAGCGGCGCGAAGAAAACATCGAAAAAGGCAAAGAGATGGTCGAAAAAGAGGTGCGCAGCCTCGGCTTTGAGCCGAAAGAAGTGATGACGGCCGACAACGTAAAGCGCGTCGCGGAAAAATTCAACTTTTCCAATGAAGAGGATATGTACGCTGCTGTCGGCTACCATGGGATTACGGCCGCGCAAATCGCTCACCGGCTGACGGAAAAATGGCGGAAGCAGCGCGACCTTGAGGAGCAGCAGCGCAAGTTGGCGGAAGCGGTCTCCGAAGCGAAGCTGCCGGCTGGAAAAAAACGCGACTGCGGCATCCGCGTCCAAGGGGTTGACAATTTGCTCATCCGTCTGTCGCGCTGCTGCAACCCGGTGCCGGGGGACGAAATCATCGGCTTTATCACCCGCGGCCGCGGCATTTCCGTCCACCGCGCTGATTGCCCGAACGTCAAGACCGAAGAAGCGGCCGATCGATTGATTGCCGTTGAATGGGAGAGCGGAGCAAACGGCGAGCGTGAGTACAATGTCGATATTGAAATCACCGGCTTTGACCGTCGCGGGCTGCTGAATGAGGTGCTGCAGGCGGTGAATGAAACGCGCACCGATATTTCCGCCGTCTCGGGACGCTCAGACCACCGACATAAAATTGCGACGATCCATATGACGATCGCCATTCATAATTTGAGCCACTTGCAAAAAGTCGTCGAACGAATCAAGCAAATTCCCGACATTTATTCCGTCCAGCGCTTGATGAACAACTAAGGGCGGCGAAAGGAGGAAGGCGAGTGAGAGCGGTCATCCAGCGGGCGAAAGAGGCAAAAGTCACCGTCGGCGGCGAAGTCGTTGGTGCCATTGATGCGGGTTTTGTCGTCCTTCTTGGCATCACGCACGAGGACACGGAGGACGATGCTGCCTATTTGGCTGAAAAAATTGCTCATTTGCGCGTTTTTGAAGATGAAAACGGAAAAATGAACCGCTCCTTGCTCGACGTCGGCGGGGCGGTGCTGTCGGTGTCGCAGTTCACCCTTTATGGCGACTGCCGGAAAGGGCGGCGCCCGAACTTTATGGGGGCGGCAAAACCCGACCATGCCTTGCCGCTGTATGAAGCGTTCAACGCAGCTTTGCGCGAAAGAGGCGTTCATGTAGAAACCGGCGTATTCGGTGCGATGATGGACGTATCGCTCACAAACGACGGGCCAGTCACCTTGATCATCGACAGCAGCGAGAAACTGGGAAACAGATGAAGTTTCCCGGTTTCTTTTTTATTTTCGGCGAAAAATGGGAAAGATGAAAACAAGTGCGGCGATAGAGAAAGGAGGAGCGCGATGCGGCAAACAAAAAGAGGCGAGCAGGCGCACCGGACAAATGATGTGCTGTCCGCCGACTTTTACGAATGGGTGCGGCTCGAGGCCCAATATAGCGCGTTTGAGTTGGCAACTGAATTCGGTGTGGCGCCGAAAGACGTACAAATGTTGAAAAAACAGCAGCTCCGTCCGTAAACATGGCGAGTTGGAAGGAGCGCACGCGGCGTGCGGATGTTTCATGGGCCGAGGCGGTGTGGCCGTTCAGACGAAACAGCTGCGAATAAAAATGCCCATCCCTGCGAGCGCTGCGCATTCCGCTCAACACCGATCCGGCTCGGTAGAAGAAAAAATTCAATTGCATATGTATTGACAAACATATGCCGCTATATGATAATAAGTATTGGTTTAAAATTATTATAAACTAACAGTCACAGGAGGTAGATGAAACAATGTCTTTGGTTGGGAAAAAAGTACAACCATTCCGTGCCCAAGCGTATCACAACGGTGAATTCATCGAAGTGACAGAGCAAGACTTCATGGGGAAATGGAGCATCGTTTGCTTCTATCCGGCGGACTTTACGTTCGTCTGCCCGACGGAGCTCGAAGATTTGCAAGATCACTACGCGACGTTTAAAGAACTTGGCGTGGAAGTGTACTCGGTTTCGACCGATACACATTATACTCATAAAGCATGGCACGATACATCGCCAGCCATCAGCAAAATCGAATACGTGATGATCGGCGATCCTTCGCATCAATTGTCGCGCATGTTTGATGTGCTTGACGAAGAACAAGGGTTGGCGCAGCGCGGCACGTTCATCATCGATCCGGACGGCGTCATCCAAGCGGTCGAAATCAACGCGGACGGCATCGGCCGCAACGCCAGCACACTGATTGATAAAATTAAAGCGGCCCAATACGTGCGCAACCATCCGGGTGAAGTCTGCCCGGCGAAATGGAAAGAAGGGGCGGAAACGCTGAAGCCAAGCCTTGACCTTGTCGGCAAAATTTAAGGAGGCTTAGGCGATGCTGTTAGATGCCGACATTAAAGCGCAACTAGCCCAGTATTTGCAATTGCTTGAAAATGATATTGTCTTGACGGTAAGCGCGGGAGACGACAACGTTTCCCGCGATATGCTTGCTTTAATCGATGAATTAACGGCGATGTCGCCGAAAATCAAAGTCGAAAAAGCGAAGCTGGAACGAACGCCAAGCTTCAGCGTCAACCGGGTCGGCGAAAACACGGGGATCACCTTCGCCGGCGTCCCGCTAGGCCATGAGTTTACGTCCTTGGTGCTTGCGCTGCTTCAAGTCAGCGGAAGACCGCCGAAAGTCGATCAAGATGTGATTGACCGCATCCAGCAAATCAAGGGCAAGCACCATTTTGAAACGTACGTCAGCCTGACATGCCATAACTGCCCGGACGTCGTGCAAGCGCTCAACATCATGAGCGTGTTAAACCCGAACATTTCGCATACGATGATCGACGGGGCGGCGTTTAAAGAAGAAGCGGAGCAAAAAGGGATTATGGCCGTACCGACGGTATTTTTAAACGGCAAGCTGTTCGCGAGCGGCCGCATGTCGATTGAAGACATTCTCGCCAAATTAGGGAGCGCGCCGGATGCTTCTTCCTTCGCCGACAAAGAGCCGTTCGACGTGTTGGTGATCGGCGGCGGCCCTGCGGGTGCGACAGCAGCCATTTACGCAGCGCGCAAAGGCATTCGCACCGGCATTGTCGCGGAGCGCTTCGGCGGACAAATTTTAGATACGCTCGGCATTGAAAACTTTATCAGCGTCAAATATACGGAAGGGCCGAAGCTTGCGGCTAGCATTGAAGAACATGTGAAGCAATACAACGTCGACATCATGAGCTCGCAGCGGGCAAAACGGCTCGAGAAAAAAGACTTGATTGAAGTCGAGTTGGAAAACGGCGCTGTGTTGAAAAGCAAAACGGTTGTAATCGCGACAGGCGCCCGTTGGCGCAACCTTGGCGTGCCGGGCGAGGAAGAGTTCAAAAACAAAGGAGTCGCCTATTGCCCGCATTGCGACGGCCCGCTGTTTGAAGGAAAACACGTGGCGGTCATCGGCGGCGGGAACTCCGGCGTCGAAGCGGCGATTGACCTGGCTGGCATCGCCAGCCATGTGACGCTGCTTGAGTTCGCCCCTGAACTCAAGGCGGATGCTGTTTTGCAAGACCGTTTGTACAGCTTGCCGAACGTAACGGTGATCAAAAACGCGCAAACGACGGAAATTACCGGCACGGACAAAGTCAACGGCTTGACGTACATCGACCGGGAAACAGGGGAAGAACACCATATCGAATTGCAAGGCGTGTTCGTGCAAATCGGCCTTGTTCCGAACACCGAATGGTTGGAAGGAACGGTGGAACGGAATCGCTTCGGTGAAATTATCGTCGATAAACGCGGCGCGACGAACATTGAAGGCGTCTTTGCCGCGGGCGATTGCACGGACAGCGCCTATAAGCAAATCATTATTTCGATGGGCTCGGGTGCAACCGCAGCGTTAAGCGCGTTCGATTATTTGATTCGCCATTAAGAGGGCCGAAGGTGAACCGCCTCTTCGATCCCATGGAGGGGCGGTTCAACGAATCGGCTCTCTTTTTTACAAGGTGAAAAAAGACATCAAGGTTTTTCTCTTTGCGAAAAACCATGGATCGCAGCCGCTAGGACAACTTGACAAACGGGCGAGATTGTCCGTAATATAAAATTACATCTTTCTCATACGGAACAACCGATGATGGAGAAAAGTAGTTAAGGCCCACATGGCCAGAGAGGAAGCGCCCAAGGCTGCGAGCGCTTCTCCATGATGGCTTAACGAAAGACACTCCGTAGGTTTCCCTTTGAACGCGCTTTGCGCCAGTAAAGGGGAACGTGTGCCATGCGTTAATGGCGACAAGCGGAAGCCGGATCGGCTTCAATTAGGGTGGCACCGCGGGAATGACGCTCTCGTCCCTATCGATCACAGGGACAAGGGCGTTTTATTTTGGGCAAAGGAGGATGAGCATGGCTTTTCAAATTCCAAGAGGGACACAAGATGTGCTGCCGGGTGACTCGGAAAAATGGCAATATGTCGAGCACATTGCCCGCAGCCTCTGCAGCCGGTATGGGTATCAGGAAATTCGGACGCCGATTTTTGAGCATACGGAGCTTTTTTTGCGCGGCGTCGGCGATACGACCGACATCGTGCAAAAAGAGATGTACACGTTTGAAGACAAAGGGGGCCGCGCGCTGACGCTCCGCCCGGAAGGAACGGCGCCGGTTGTCAGAGCGTTTGTCGAGCATAAGCTGTACGGCAGCCCAAACCAGCCGCTGAAATTGTATTACAGCGGGCCGATGTTTCGCTACGAGCGGCCGGAAGCGGGACGGTTCCGCCAGTTCGTCCAGTTCGGCGTCGAGGCGCTCGGCAGCAGCGACCCGGCGATTGACGCCGAGGTGATGGCGTTAGCGATGCATATTTACGAAGCGCTCGGATTAAAACGGATTCGGCTTGTCATTAACAGCTTGGGCGATCTTGACAGCCGCCGGGCGCACCGCGAGGCGCTTGTTCGCCATTTTTCAAACCGCATCCACGAGCTGTGCCCGGACTGCCAGACGCGGCTTCATATGAATCCTCTTCGCATTCTCGACTGCAAAAAAGACCGCGACCACGAACTGATGGCGACGGCGCCATCGATTTTAGACTATTTAAATGACGAATCGCGCGCCTATTTTGAGAAAGTGAAACAATACTTGACAGCGCTCGGCATCCCGTTTGTCATCGATGCGCGGCTCGTGCGCGGGCTTGACTATTACAACCACACGACGTTTGAAATTATGAGCGAGGCCGAAGGATTCGGCGCGGCGGCGACGCTGTGCGGCGGCGGGCGTTACAACGGGCTTGTCCAAGAAATCGGCGGTCCGGAGACGCCGGGCATCGGCTTTGCCTTGAGCATCGAGCGGCTATTGGCCGCCCTTGACGCCGAAGGAGTGGAATTGCCGGTGGAAAAAGGGCTTGACTGCTATGTCGTCGCCGTCGGCGAACGGGCGAAAGATGAAGCGGTTCGCCTCGTCTATGCATTGCGCCGCTCCGGATTGAGGGTCGATCAAGATTATTTGGATCGGAAGCTGAAGGCGCAGCTGAAGGCAGCCGACCGGCTTGGGGCATCGTTTGTCGCCATCATCGGCGATGAAGAGCTTGAAAAACAGGCGGCGGCGGTGAAGCATATGGCGAGCGGCGAGCAAACGAACGTGCCGCTTAGCGAATTGCCGCACTTTTTGCTTGAACGGATCGGGAAGGAGGAGTGAGCGAATGGAACGGACGTATTATTGCGGGGAAGTGCCGGAAACGGCCGTCGGCGAGCGTGTCGTGCTCAAAGGCTGGGTGCAAAAGCGCCGCGACTTAGGCGGCCTCATTTTCATTGACTTGCGCGACCGAACGGGCATCGTCCAAGTTGTCGCCAGCCCGGACGTGTCGGCTGAAGCGCTGGCGGCAGCGGAGCGCGTGCGGAGCGAATATGTTTTAAGCGTCGAAGGAACGGTCGTCGCCCGCGCGCCGGAGACGGTCAATCCGAACATCGCGACCGGCCGCATTGAAATCCAGGCGGAACGAATCGAGATCATCAACGAGGCAAAAACACCGCCGTTTGCGATTTCCGATGACACGGATGCGGCGGAAGACGTGCGCTTAAAATATCGGTATTTGGATTTGCGCCGCCCAGTGATGTTTCAAACATTGGCGCTTCGGCACAAAATCACAAAGACGGTGCGCGACTTTTTGGATAGCGAACGCTTTTTGGAAATTGAAACGCCGATGTTGACGAAAAGCACGCCGGAAGGGGCGCGCGACTATTTAGTGCCAAGCCGCGTCCATCCGGGCGAATTTTACGCCTTGCCGCAGTCGCCGCAAATTTTTAAGCAGCTGCTCATGGTCGGCGGCGTGGAACGGTATTACCAAATCGCCCGTTGCTTCCGTGACGAGGATTTGCGCGCTGACCGCCAGCCGGAATTTACGCAAATCGACATCGAAATGTCGTTTATCGAACAAGAGGATATTATCGATTTAACCGAACGGATGATGGCCGCGGTCGTGAAAGCGGCAAAAGGGATCGACATCCCGCGCCCGTTTCCGCGCATCACGTATGACGAGGCGATGAGCCGCTACGGCTCTGACAAACCGGATGTGCGCTTTGGCCTGGAACTTGTTGACGTGTCGGAAATCGTCCGTGATTCAGCGTTTCAAGTGTTCGCACGCGCCGTCAAAGAAGGAGGCCAAGTGAAGGCGATCAACGCGAAAGGCGCTGCCCCCTGCTATTCGCGTAAAGATATTGACGCCTTAGGCGAATTTGCCGGCCGCTACGGGGCGAAAGGGCTCGCTTGGCTCAAAGCCGAAGGCGAAGAGCTGAAAGGACCGATCGCCAAGTTTTTCACCGATGAGGAACAGGCGGCGCTGCGTCGAGTGCTCGCTGTCGAAGACGGAGATTTGCTTTTGTTTGTCGCCGACGAAAAAGCGGTCGTCGCCGCGGCGCTCGGCGCGTTGCGGCTGAAGCTTGGCAAGGAGCTCGGCTTGATCGACGAAGCGAAGTTCGCGTTTTTGTGGGTGACCGATTGGCCGCTTTTGGAATATGACGAAGAAGAAGGGCGCTATTACGCCGCCCACCATCCGTTTACGATGCCGGTGCGCGACGACATTCCGCTGTTAGAGACAAACCCAAGCGCCGTCCGCGCGCAGGCGTACGACCTCGTCTTAAACGGCTATGAGCTCGGCGGCGGTTCGCTCCGCATTTTTGAGCGCGACGTGCAAGAAAAAATGTTCCGCGCTTTAGGGTTCAGCGAGGAAGAGGCGCGCCGCCAGTTCGGATTCTTGCTTGAGGCGTTTGAATACGGCACCCCGCCGCACGGCGGCATCGCTCTTGGCCTCGACCGGCTGGTGATGTTGCTCGCTGGGCGCACGAACTTGCGCGATACGATCGCGTTTCCGAAAACGGCGAGCGCGAGCTGCTTGCTTACCAAAGCGCCGGGGCCGGTCAGCGCCAAGCAGCTCGAGGAGTTGCACTTGGCGGTTGTGCTTCCGGAAAAAGAATAATGGCGCTGCTGGAAAGATCGGCGGCAAGTGTTCACAAACTCTCAAAAATATGATACAATCAAAGCAACAAACCGTCCTAATGTGTTCGTCGAATCACCGATCGTTTTGACCGAACAGTTAATGATCCGGGAGCTCGGGGTTTCCAAGCGGCGTGCACGCCTCTTCGTCACAGGGGAAGCGCAAACCTTGGAACAGGGCACCCACCTATGGGAGAGCGGGTTCAAAACGAAGGCATCGACGGCACGATTGGGACTGGCATACATCAAGGAGTCAACAACATTTCCCCTATGCGGATGGCCGTGTAGGGGTTTTGTTTTGCCAGCAAAATGCCGTTGCCTCTTTTGCTGTCTTGATGGTAGGATAAAAAGCGGCATAAACAACAATTTTGAAGCAAACGGAGAGGAGAACGATGCTGCACCAATTTTCCCGCAATGAACTCGCGATTGGCCCTGAAGGGTTGGAACGCTTAAAAAACGCCACCGTCGCTGTCCTTGGCGTCGGCGGCGTTGGGTCGTTCGCCGTCGAGGCGCTCGCCCGTTCCGGCATTGGCCGATTGGTGCTTGTTGATCGCGATAACGTCGATATCACCAACATCAACCGGCAAATTCATGCGTTGCTCTCGACCATTGGGCGTCCGAAAGTGGAGCTCATGAAAGAGCGCATCGCCGACATCAACCCGGCGTGCGAGGTGATCGCTTTGCAAATGTTTTATACGGAAGAGACGTATGAGCAGTTTTTCGCCTATGATCTGGATTTTGTCATCGATGCGTCCGACACGATTGTGTACAAAGTGCATTTGATGAAACAATGCCTCAAGCGCGGCATTCCGATCATCTCCAGCATGGGTGCGGCGAACAAAATGGATCCGACCCGGTTCCGCATTGCCGATATTTCGAAAACACACACCGATCCGATCGCGAAAGTCATCCGCGCCAAGTTGCGCAAAGAAGGGATCCGCCGCGGCATTCCGGTCGTCTTTTCCGACGAGAAGCCGGTGAAAATCCGCGAAGATGTCCGCCAGGTCGTCGGCAATGACGCTTCGCCGATCCGCAAGGCGAAAATGCCGCCGTCTTCGAATGCTTTCGTTCCATCGGTTGCCGGGCTCATTATGGCTTCCTACGTGATTCATCGTCTATTAGAGGGAATTCCCATAAGGCGCGTTGGCGACGATTGAACTACTCCACCTTCATTTCGAACAAAATGGGAAGGTGGAGATTCCTGTGAACATCGGTGCATTCACCGGTTTGTTAGCGGGCGTTGTCCGTCGTTCCAGCGGTGAAAACGTGTCCCGATGCTTGTTGGGGCACCTTCTTTTTTTATGAATGGGCGAGCGATTCGTTCGATCCGTTCGCCTCGGTGGCAAACAGCTGGGCAAGAGAGAAGCGGTCGCCTTCTTCGGAAGCGAGCTGGCGGGCGCGGGCCATAATTTTCACGAGCGCCTCATAATCTTCTTGCACGGTGGTCTGCCTCGTTTCAAGGCGTTCGAGTTTTTGAGCAAGCTGTTCGTTCCGCGCCTGCCATTCCGCCCGCTCGCGTTTCAGGCGCTCGTTGTCCTGGCGGATCGCTTCCATCTCCTCGATGCCGCGCCGCAATGTTTGCAAAAATGAAATGCACTGCTCCAGTGTCAATGGGGCCGCCGGGAGAAAAGGCGATGACCCTTCGGCGTTGTCCCGTTCTCCAGAAGGACTCCAAGCAGCAACCGTGTTGTCTTTTTGCCACTTTTTCATCATTTCGAGCGCCCGTTTCCGTTCTTTCCGCTGCTTTTTTGCCTGTTCAATCGCCTCAAGGTACCGTTTGCGCACCTCGGCGTTCCAACGGAATCCGCATGCTGCCGCTGTGCGGTGCAGTTGTCTCCCAACGTCTTCAAAAGCGGCAAGTTGCGTTTTTCCTTCGCGTATATATTGCAGCACCGTTTCAGCCAACAGTACATCTTCTTCGTGTGACCAGGCATCCTGTCTTGTTTTCATGTTGTCCACCCCATCAAATGGTAATATTGATATGGTCATAGTTTTTCCGTTTGATTTCCACTTTAAACTTCTCCCTTTTCATTTTTCCCATTTTCATGTATTATAGAAGTAGTTTTGTATGACCGGTCAGTTCAAAATAATTAGACTGATTGGTCAAAATCGTAGGATGAGAGGTGGCACGATGACGTTTTTGACTAGGTTCAGTTTGAAAAATGCGGCAGCCGTGTTTGTGTGTTCGTTTTTGTTGTTGCTCTTAGGGCTGTATTCCTTTTCCTCCTTAAAGGTTGATTTGCTGCCGAACATTGAATTTCCCCAGTTGTCGATTGAAGCGGTCTATCCTGGGGCTTCTCCGCAAGACATGAATGAGGAAGTGACGACTAAGCTCGAGGAAAAACTGAAGTCCCTTGACGGGCTTAAGCAAATGCAGAGTTCTTCCTATGAAGGAATGGCCGTTATTAATCTTGAATTTCCGTTTCGGACGGATATGGAGAAAATGGAGCGGCAGGTCGAATCGCTCATTGATAAGGCAGGATTGCCCGACAATGTACAAACTGAAGTCAATCGGTTTTCATTTGGTTCCATCCCGATTTTCAACATTTCCTTGTTCGCCAAAAACGGAACCGATCTGCAAACGTTGCTGGAAACCGAAGTGATTCCAGAACTGAATAAAATCGACGGGGTGAACTCCGTTTCGATCGGCGGAGACAGCGAGCGCCTCATCCGGATCACAGTCGACCGGAAAAAGGCCGCTCAGGCGGGATTGACCTTGTCAGAGATTAAAAACCAAATCAACGAAAAGGTGTTGGTGTTCCCGGCTGGAACACTGCGAACGGATACATGGCAAATTCCGGTTCGCGTCGAAGAAAAATTGAGTACCATCCATGAGTTGAAAAATCTGAAACTCGTGCCGACGGCTGTTCCTATGGCGGCAAATGGATTGCAGCGCGTTGCGCCCGTCAAGTTGGGGGATATTGCGACGATTGAGGAAGTCAACGAGCAAAGCGAATTCACCCGCTATAATTTGAAGCCATCGCTGTCGATGGCGGTGACGAAAAAACAAGATGCCAATACGATTGAAGTGGCAGACCAAGTCATAAAAGTGCTGAATTCCTACAAACATCAGTTTGATTATTCCATCGGGTTTGATTCGTCAGCTGGCATTAAACAATCCGTCGAATCGCTTGTCCGTGAAGGGCTGCTCGGGGCGCTGTTCGCTTCGTTGGCCGTATTGCTCTTTTTGCGCAACGTTCGGGCGACCGTGATTGCAATCGTCTCGATTCCGCTCTCGCTGCTTGTATCGGCCATTTTTCTCAACCGGATGGACATTACCCTCAATGTCATGACGCTTGGCGGCATGGCCGTCGCCGTCGGCCGCGTTGTGGATGACAGCATTGTCGTGATCGAAAATATTTTCCGCCGCGTCCGCCGGGAGAAAACAGGCATGAGCGATGATTTAGTCGAGCAATCAACGAAAGAAATTGTCAAAGCGATTGTGTCCTCGACCATAACAACGGTTGTCGTCTTTTTGCCTCTCGGGCTTGTTGGGGGCATTACAGGGGAATTTTTCCTTCCATTTGCCTTGACGATTACGTTTGCCCTGCTGGCCTCTCTGTTGGTGGCCGTGACGCTTGTGCCCATTTTAGCCAAATTTTCGTTTCGTCGTGTTCCGCCCGAGGAAAAGGAAGGAGCGCTTCAGCGTCTGTATGGCCGAATCATTGAATGGGCGCTCAACCATAAAGCGATTGTCTTTGTGTTGTCGGTTGTGCTATTGGTTGGTTCATTGGCGCTCGTGCCGAAACTTGGATTTACGTTTTTGCCGAACGAAGAGCAGAAAACGCTGGTGGCGAGCATCGAACTGCCAGCTTCCACATCGGTGGCCAAAACGAATGATGTGTCGCTGGAGATGGAAAAGATGTTTTTAAAACGAAGCGATGTCAAGAGCGTCACCGCCGCGGTGGGAAGCCGCGATTTCCGCACAGGATTGAAACGGCCCAATCAAGCCAGCTATTATATTCTATTAAAGGACAGCGCTGACACCGCGAAAACCGTGGCCGTTTTCGAAAAAGAAATGCGCCGCATCGCGAATCAACTCGCGCCAGGAGCCAAAGTGGGCGTGCAAGAGATGTCGAGCGGAGGGCCGCCAACGAATAATAACGTGAATATTGATTTATACTCCAATGATTTGGAGGCGCTCCAAACAGCAGCCAAACAGGTCGAGACGTATTTAAAACAGCGCGATGATGTCAAAGATGTGACGAATAACTTGACGGAAAAGCAAAAACAAGTGATTGTCGCCATTGATCCGGAAAAGGCGGCAACTTATGGCGTTTCGGGCATGCAATTGCTCGGGGCGGTGGCCGATGCGACCAAACCGGTCGATGTGGGGACGCTGAAACTCGGCGGCAAGGATGAGCAAGTCGAACTTTCGTATGATAAAACGTTGGGATCGATCGATGAGTTGAAAGAGCTTCCTATTGTGACGAGAAATGGAGTGATTCCACTTTCGGCTGTCGCCGAAGTGAAAGAGGCGCAAGTGTATACATCCATTCAAAAGCTGGACGGAAAAGTGTTTGCCCGCGTATCCGCCCAAATTGTCGGTGACAACATCCAGAAAGTAACGAATGATGTTACCAAACATGTAAACGATTTGAAGCTTCCATCCGATGTCACAGTGAAAACGGGCGGCGGAAGCGACGAGACGGTGCAGACGTTCCGCGAGCTCGGCGTGGCCATGGCGGCTGCCATCGGACTTGTGTATTTGACGATGCTGATTACATTTGGCAAAGTGCGGGTGCCGCTGATCATTTTATCTTCGCTTTTGTTTGTTCCCATCGGTTCGCTGTTCGCTTTGTATGTGACCGATGAGCCGCTTTCCATCAGCGTCATGATCGGCTTGTTGATGCTGATCGGCATTGTGACGACCAATGCGATCGTGTTGGTGGACCGAATCGGGCAAAACCGCGAACAAAAACGGATGACGGTGCGAAGCGCCATCATTGAAGCCGGCAAAACGCGGCTGCGGCCGATTTTAATGACGGCCTTTGCGACCGTGACAGCGCTCATTCCGCTTGCGCTGACGAATGAAGCCGGCACCTTGATTTCCAAAGGTCTGGCAATCACGGTCATCGGCGGCCTGACGTCGTCGACGTTATTGACGCTTGTGTTCATTCCTGCGATGTATGAGGCGTTTTTCTTCCGGACGGCAAAAGGCGAACCGATGGCGAAATGACAGGGCTGGATGGCCGGATAACGGGCCGTCCGGCATTTTTTTTCATTGTACGATCGACTATAATGGACAATAAATGATGGGGTAAGGAAGGAGAAAACATTGGGACGGAAAGAGGATATTATTGCAACTGCGATGAAATTATTCGCCGAAAAAGGCTATCACGCCACCTCCATGCAGGAAATTGCCGAGCGGAGCGGTGTAGCCAAAGGTTCGATTTACAATTATTTCAAATCAAAAGAAGAGTTGGCCGTATCGATTTTCCGCTATCATTATGAAATGCTGTTTCAGCAGCTTAAACAAATCGAGACTGATCCCGCCTTAACCGCGCGCGAGCGGTTTTGCCGCCAGTTGACTGTACAAATCCAGCTGTTTGACGAACATAAAGAGCTGGTGCAAATGCAGTTGGGCGAACAAGCCGTGAAGGTGAGCCATGAGGTGAAGCATCTGGTGTTTCGCATCCGCGCCCATACGCTCCACTGGTATCGCCGGGCGATTGAAGACATATACGGCGAACAAGTGCGTCCGGTTTCGTTTGATTGCGCGGCGATGCTCAACGGAATGCTGAAAGAGTATCTGATTTACTTGGCGGTAGACCGAAAGCCGCTGCTTCCTGAGAAGCTTGCCCCATTCTTGCTCGATCGGCTTGATGCCATCGTTGCCAGCCTGCTTGACGGCAAGACGGGGTTGCTCGATGAAACGATGATGGCGGATTACATTGCTGCGGCGACCCAAGAGCGGAATCAATGGAAAGAACGAGCCATCAGCTGTTTAGAGCGCATGGCGGCGATGCATCCGGTTGAAGACGACATTCTTCGCTCGCTGCACTTATTGAAGGAAGAGATCGAGAAAGGGGAGGCGGCTAGGCCGTTTATGGTGGAAGCGCTCTTGCTCTATTTGGCGAAACACTCGCTTCCGCTGTACAATGAGTTGAAGGAGGCCATTGAACGCTATTTTGAGTAAAGCAACCCGCTTTCCCCGCGGGGAGGCGCCGATGGCTGGGAGCGTTCCTCTCATTCCAGCCGCAACCGCCCATTCAAGCCCAATGGATCACTAGCCTTGAATGGTGTCTGCTAAACAGAGCATCCAGCTTAAGGAGGGATCGGCATGCCCAAAACGACGGAGCCGCTCGCGCTGCGAATGCGGCCGCGGACGATCGATGAAATCGTCGGGCAGCAGCACATGATCGGCCCGGGGACGCCGCTTTATAAGATGATCAAAAAAGGGTATGTCCCGTCCATGCTGTTGTATGGCGGACCAGGAACCGGGAAGACATCGCTCGCTTACGCCATTGCCCGCACCGCCGGGCGCGAATGGGTCGCCCTCAATGCGACGGCCGCCGGCAAAAAGGAGATCGAAGAAGCAGCCGAAGCGGCGCGTTGGTCAGGCAATGTCATATTATTTATCGATGAAATCCATCGGCTGAATAAAGCGCAGCAAGACGTGTTATTGCCGCATCTGGAATCCGGGCTCGTGACCTTGATTGGCGCCACAACGGAAAACCCGTTTCACGAGGTCAATCCCGCCATCCGCAGCCGCTGCGGGCAAATCCAGCAACTGAAACCGCTCAAGACGGACGACCTCATGATCATTCTGAAACGGGCGCTCGCTGATCCGGAGCGAGGGGTCGGCGAGCCACCGGTTGTCATTGATGAGCCGTTGTTATGGCGCATTGCGGAGGCAGCCGGCGGGGATGCACGCGTCGCGCTTTCGCTTCTGGAGGCGGCGGTGGCGGCGGCCGATGAACGCCACGGCCGCTTGTATATTGATGAGGGCATCGTGGCTTCATGCACCGCAAACCGCGGGTTCACCCATGACAAATATGGCGATCATTATTATTCGTTGTTGTCCGCGTTTCAAAAAAGCGTGCGCGGCAGCGATGCCGATGCCGCGCTTCATTATTTGGCCCGTCTGCTTGAAGGCGGAGACTTGGCGGCTGTCTGCCGGAGACTGCTTGTGATGGCTTATGAAGACATCGGACTTGCCAATCCGATGATGGGCGTGAAAGTGCAGGCGGCGGTCGAAGCGGCGGAACGTCTCGGGCTGCCGGAAGCGCGCATTCCGCTTGCGGTAGTGACGATCGAACTTTGTTTAAGCCCGAAATCCAACAGCGCTTACAAGGCGCTGGACGCTGCTATTGCCGATGTCCGTTCCGGCAAGCTCGGCGATATTCCTGCCCACTTAAAAGATGCCCATTATAAAGGGGCGGCCGCGCTCGGGCATGGACAAGGCTACTTGTATCCGCACGACTACCCAAACGGCTGGGTGGCGCAGTCTTATTTGCCCGATGGCCTTCAAGGCGTCCGGTACTACCAGCCGAAAGAGCATGGCGAGGAAAAATATTACGCCAAGGTGTACCGGCGGCTTGAGCAATTGAAACAAGAGGGCAAGGTTGGGCCGTGAACGCAAGAGGCTTTTATGGTATAATAACACAAGTGATTGACTGAACAGAGGAGGCGCTTGTTTCCCATGGCTGCGCTGGGGCATTGATTTTGCCGGTTCGCTCGTCATGTCGTTGGGCATTGTCTTGACGATTAAGGCCGATGTTGGCTGCGCGCCGTGGGATGTTCTTCATATCGGGCTGCAACGAAAGCACGCTCTTTTTTTGTGTGACGATCGGTTCGATTGTCGGTTTGGCGCTGCCGCAATGCCGGAAAATGACGGGCCGCTTGCTTGGGACGACCAGCGTTCGCGTGCAATGGTTAAGCCGTTAGGAGGGATATGAATGAAGATTTCGACGAAAGGCCGGTATGGGCTGACCATTATGATTGAATTGGCGAAAAAGTACGGCGATCGTCCGATCTCGCTTCGCTCGATCGCCAAGGCGAACAATTTATCGGAACATTATTTGGAGCAGCTTGTCACGCCGCTGCGCAACGCCGGGCTCGTCAAAAGCATCCGCGGAGCGTATGGCGGCTATGTGCTCGCTGAACATCCGACGAAAATCACCGCCGGCGACATTTTGCGCGTGTTGGAGGGGCCGCTGACCCCGGTCGAGGAGCTCGAGGAGGAAGAGCCGGCGAAGCGCGAGCTATGGATTCGCATCCGTGATGCGGTCGAGGAAGTGCTCGACAGCACGACGCTCGAGGACTTGGCGAAGTATAGCGATGGGGATGAAGGGGCATATATGTTTTATATTTAAGCAACAGAAAGGAAAGGAAAGGAAAGGAGAATGACCGTTGGAACGGATTTATTTGGACCATGCGGCAACCTCCCCGGTCCATCCGGACGTGGCGGCCGGTATGGTCCAGTGGATGACGGAACAGTTCGGCAACCCGTCAAGCATCCATCATTTTGGCCGGCAGAGCCGCCGCGCGGTCGATGAGGCGAGGGCCGTTGTCGCCCGTTCGATTGGGGCGAAAGAGACGGAGATCGTGTTTACAAGCGGCGGCACGGAAGCGGATAACTTTGCGGTCATCGGAACGGCCATAGCGAACCGCGGCCGCGGCAACCATATCATTACAACCGCCATCGAGCATCATGCGGTGCTGCGCGCTTGTGAATATTTAGAGACGCAAGGGTTTGAGGTTACGTATTTGCCAGTTGACGAACAAGGGACGGTATCGGTCGAGGATGTCAAGGCCGCGCTGCGCGATGAGACAATTTTGGTGTCGGTCATGTTTGCCAACAACGAAGTCGGCACGATCCAGCCGATTCGCGAAATCGGGGCGCTGCTTCGCGATCACCCGGCCTATTTCCATACCGACGCCGTCCAGGCGTACGGGCTTCTTCCGATCGATGTGAATGAATACGGGATCGATTTGCTGTCGCTTTCAGCTCATAAAATCAACGGCCCGAAAGGAAGCGGGGCCTTGTACGTTCGGGAAACGGTCCGCATCACTCCGCTCCTTTTCGGCGGCGAACAAGAGCGGAAGCGGCGCGCCGGCACGGAAAACGTCCCCGGCATCATCGGCTTGGCGCAGGCGGCGGAAATCGCTGAGCGAACAAGAGAAGAGAAACGTCGGCAATATGCGGCGTGGCGCGAGGCGATGCTTGCGATTTTCCGCTCCTCAGGGATCGACTATGCGGTCAACGGCCGCCCGGATGGCCTGCCGCATATTTTGAATGTTGCCTTCCCGGGAACGAATGTCGAATCGCTGCTCGTGAACTTGGATTTAGCCGGCATCGCTGCCTCGAGCGGGTCAGCATGCACCGCCGGGTCGATCGACCCGTCGCACGTGCTTGTCGCGATGTGCGGAAGGCAGTCGGAGCGCATCCGTTCGTCTGTGCGCTTCAGCTTCGGGCTCGGCAATACGATGGAACAAATCGAGCGCGCCGCGGAAGAAACGGTGAAGATCGTCAAGCGGCTTACAAACTGCTAAGGGGGTGAAACAGTATGAACAAAGCGCCGCACGAAACGCGCGTGGTCGTCGGCATGTCCGGCGGGGTCGACTCGTCGGTCGCCGCGCTGCTGTTGAAAGAACAAGGGTATGATGTGATCGGCATTTTTATGAAAAACTGGGATGACACTGATGAAAACGGCGTTTGCACGGCGACCGAGGACTACGAAGACGTCGTGCGCGTCTGCAACCAAATCGGCATCCCGTATTATGCGGTCAACTTTGAAAAGCAGTATTGGGACAAAGTGTTTACGTACTTTTTGGACGAGTACAAAGCCGGGCGCACGCCGAACCCGGATGTGATGTGCAATAAAGAAATTAAGTTCAAGGCGTTTTTAGAGCACGCCATGTCGATCGGCGCCGATTACATCGCAACCGGCCATTACGCCCGCGTCGAGTTTCGCGATGGCGAATATAAAATGCTGCGCGGAGCCGACCCGAACAAAGACCAGACATACTTTTTAAACCAGCTCGGTCAAGCCCAGCTGTCGAAAGTGATGTTTCCGATCGGCCATTTGCAGAAAGCGGACGTGCGCCGGATTGCGAAAGAAGCCGGGCTCGCCACCGCTGGAAAAAAAGACAGCACCGGCATTTGTTTTATCGGCGAACGTGATTTCAAAGAATTTTTGAGCCATTATTTGCCGGCCCAGCCGGGAGTGATGAAAACGCTCGATGGCGAAGTGAAAGGGCGGCATGACGGCGTCATGTATTACACGATCGGCCAGCGCCACGGCCTTGGCATCGGCGGCAACGGTGAACCATGGTTTGTCGTCGGCAAAGATGTGCGCGAAAATGTGCTGTATGTCACCCAAGGGTTTGAAAACGAATATTTGTATTCCACCTCGCTAAAAGCGGTCGATGTCAACTGGGTGTCTGACCGCAAGCCGGAAGCGCCGTTCCGCTGCACGGCGAAATTTCGCTATCGCCAGCCCGATGTCGGCGTAACGGTCCACCCGCTTCCGGACGGCGGGGTGGAAGTCGTGTTTGATGCGCCGGCGCGGGCGGTGACGCCGGGGCAGGCGGTTGTTTTTTACAACGGCGAGGAATGCCTCGGCGGCGGCACGATCGACGAAGTGTTCCGCAACGGCGAAAAGCTTTGGTATGTTGGTTGACGGATGTGCCGGTGCGCACGATCTTCAATCAGGCTTTAGGCTGGGGGCCGTTGCTTGAAAATCACGTTGAATCAGGGGGGATGGGCGGTGGCCAATTTCAACGAACAAGGCTTGGCGTATATGCGCGAGGGGAAGTATGAGGAAGCCATCCGCTGTTTTTCCGCTGCGGTCGAACAGCATCCGGACGATCCGGCCGGGTACATTAACATCGGCACGGTTCTCGTTGCTGCCGGTGAAGACGAGAAGGCGCTTGACTGTTTCCGACAGGCGCTGAAAATTGACGAGCGGGCGGCGGCCGCGTATTACGGCATGGGTACAGTGTATTATAAGCGTGAGCAGTTCGCGAAAGCGAAAGATATGTTTGAGCGCGCGTTGGGGCTTGGTCTTGACGATGCCGATACGCATTTTATGCTCGGCATGTCGCTATGGCGGCTCGAGATGCCGCGGCTGGCGCTGCCGTATTTGCAGCGCGCGGCCGAGCTGAACGAGACGGACGCCGAAGCGCTGTTTCAGCTTGGCCTTTGCCTCGCCACTCTCGATTATGTCGATGAGGCGAAGCGCTATTTCGAAAAAACGTTGGAACTCCATCCGCGCCACGCTGATGCGTACTACAATTTAGGCGTCATTTATGCATACAAAGATGACCTTGATGCCGCCCGCGCCATGTTTGCCGCCGCCTTGGACGCTAAGCCAGATCACGTGCTTGCCGGATACGGAAAGAAACTGATGGAAAAGCGGCTTGCGCCGTAAAAAGGCAGGAGATGGCTGTTGCAAGAGCAACAAATCCTCGCCCTTGACGGACGCACGTTCATTAAAGGAGTGTGCTTGGCTGTTATTTTCCATAATGAGGAAACGTTGTACACGGTCGTCCGCGTGCGCGTTGAGGAAACGAACGAAGCGCCCGTTGAGGAGGAAGTCGTCGTCACCGGCTATTTCCCGCGTTTAAACGAAGGGGACGTCTACGTCTTTTACGGACAATTCCGCCAACATCCGCGTTTTGGCCGCCAATATGCGGCTAGTCAGTTCCGTAAACAGCTTCCGAACACGAAAGAAGGAGTCATTCATTATTTATCGAGCGGTTTGTTTAAAGGAATCGGCAAAAAAACGGCCGCCGCGATTGTCGAGGCGCTCGGCGAAAACGCGATCGCCGCGATTTTGCGCGACCCCAAGGCGCTAGAGCGTGTGCCGAAGCTGACGAAAAAAAAGGCGAAGCAGCTGTACGATGCGCTTCGCGCCCACGAAGGGCTTGAGCAAACGATGATCGCCCTCGCCCAGCTCGGTTTCGGCCCGCAGCTGGCCATGAAAATTTACCAAGCGTATGGCGAAGAAGCGATTGACATCATCCACGAGAACCCGTACCAGCTCGTTGAGGATATCGAAGGGATCGGCTTCGGCCGCGCCGATGAAATCGGGCGCCAGCTCGGCATTTCCGGCAGCCATCCGGCCCGGCTGCGCGCCGCCTCGTTGTTTGTCCTTGAGCAGGCGTGCTTGCAGGAAGGGCACGTTTATTTGCGCGAGGAAGAGCTGATGGACCGCATCGGTGGGCTGCTTGACGGAAGGCCGAGCGGTGCGGTGGATGGACAAGCGATCGGCCAGACGCTTCTTATGTTAAGCGAGGAAGGGAAGCTGATTGCCGAGCAAGGACGCTATTATCTCCCTTCGCTTTACTTCGCCGAGAAAGGGATCGTCTCCAACATTAAGCGGCTGCTCGGGCAGACGCCGCCGTCGGCGTTTGCCGAGTCGGAGTTTTTGTTGGCGCTTGGGGAGCTTGAGGAACGGCTCGGCATGCAATATGCCCCCCAGCAAAGGGAAGCGATCCAACAGGCGCTTTCTTCGCCGCTGTTTATTTTGACCGGCGGCCCGGGAACGGGGAAAACGACGGTCATCAAAGGCATCGTCGAGCTGTTCGCCGCCCTAAACGGTCTGTCGCTTGACCCGGCTGACTACAAACAGGGCGAGCCGTTTCCGGTGCTGCTGGCCGCGCCGACCGGCCGGGCGGCGAAGCGGATGAGCGAGGCGACTGGGCTGCCAGCGGCGACGATCCACCGCTTGCTCGGCTGGAATGGGGCGGAAGGGTTCAGCCGCGACGAGAACGAACCGATTTCCGGCAAGCTGCTTGTCATCGATGAGATGTCGATGGTCGACACGTGGCTCGCCAACCAGCTGTTAAAAGCCGTGCCAAACAGCATGCAAGTCATTTTCGTCGGCGATGAGGATCAATTGCCATCCGTCGGGCCGGGGCAAGTGCTGAAAGACTTGCTCCGCTCAGGCGTTATTCCGTTCGCTCGGTTGACCGAGGTGTACCGTCAGGCGGAAGGATCATCGATCATCGAGCTTGCTCATGAGATGAAGCGCGGCGTCGTGCCGGCCGATTTGACCGCTCCAAAGGCGGATCGCTCCTTCATTCGCTGCCGTGCGAGCCAAATCGTCGATGTCGTGCGGCAAATCGCTGACAACGCGCGCAAAAAAGGGTTTTCCGTCAAAGATATTCAAGTGCTCGCCCCGATGTACCGCGGTCCAGCGGGCATTGACCAATTGAACAAAGCGCTTCAAGAGCTGTTCAACCCGCCGGCTGAGGGAAAGCGGGAGCTGTCGGTCGGTGAGGTCGTCTACCGCGTCGGCGATAAGGTGCTTCAGCTTGTCAATCAGCCGGAAGACAACGTTTTTAACGGCGACATGGGCGAAGTCGTCGCCATTTTTTACGCCAAAGAAAATACGGAAAAGCAAGACTTGCTCGTCGTCTCGTTTGACGGCATTGAAGTGACGTACACACGGCAAGATTTAGGGCAAATCACCCATGCGTACTGCTGTTCGGTTCATAAGGCGCAAGGAAGCGAGTTCCCGATCGTCATTTTGCCCGTCGTCAAAAGCTATTACCGGATGTTGAAACGGAATTTGTTGTATACCGCGGTGACAAGAAGCAAACAGTTTCTCATTTTATGCGGCGAAGAGGAGGCGTTTCGATTCGGCGTCGCAAAACAAAGCGACGGAGCGCGTCAGACGACGCTCGCTGAGAAGCTGGCGGAGGCGGTGGCACCGTTTGTCGAGGTCGAACTGCCGCTTGAAGAGGCGAACATGGGGATGGAAAACGTTACGCCGTATGACTTTATGGGCGATGAGCCAAGCTAAAGGTGGCTGGAAAGGTGGGAGAACGATGCGGACGTTTTCCGACATCAAGGGACTTCCCATTTATGAGCAAACGACGGGAAAAATGGTCGGAACGATCGCTGACATTTGGTTTACCAGCCACGGCGCGGTCAAAGGGCTTGTCGCGGAACGGGGCGGCTTGTTCGGCCGCCGCCGCTATTTGCCGCTTTCAGCCGTGCAGTCGTTCGAAAACGACCGAGTCATCATCTGTGATGCAGACAGCTTCCAGCCGTTTCCTTCTCCTGACAGCGGCCACTCTCTTTACGGCGAACGCGGCCTCGCCGGCAGCATGGTTGTCGCCGCGGACGGAACAACGATCGGACTGTTGGAGGACGTATATTTTGACGGGCAATTGGGCAAAATTGACGGATACGAGATCAGCGAGGGATTTTTTTCCGATTTGACCGAAGGAAAGAAACGAATGGAGCTCGCTCCGTTCACCGCCAGAGAAGGCGTGGTCACCGTGGAAACAACGATGTAAGGAGAGTGGCTGTCCATGCTCATTTGCCCGAATTGCAAACGAAAAAATTTAGGGAAAATCGGTGTCAACCAGTACTACTGCTGGGATTGCTTTATTGAGCTGTCCGTCTCGAAAGGAATGATCCACGCCCATCAAGTGGAAGAAGACGGAACGTTGAGTTCTCTTGACGACTTGTTTGACGACCACGAACGCACGATCCAATTTTAGGGGGGACACGCATGAACCGGACGATGACGTCGCTGTTAGCAGTCGGATTAGGCGTCGCCGCTTATCAGCTCGCCCAACGAAACGATTGGATGAACGGTCGCACGATGCGGAGGATGCGCCGCCGCTTGATGCAAGCGATCCGCTGACGACGCTGCCGCCCTCGCCTTTGCGCGGGGGCGGCGCCTTGTGGTTGTCAAATAGTGCTAAAAGCGGTGAAGGCATATTTCCCGCCGCATCTCCTACACTAAACGGTAGGAGGTGTGGCGATGGGCGAGCAACAATGGCTGTCGTTCTTTCGCATCGGAAAATGGCTGCTCACGACGGCAATCATCTATTTGATCGTTCGGATGAAAGACGTTTGGTGGCCGGTCATCGATTTGATCGCAACGGTGTTGACGCCGTTTTTGCTGGCGTCGTTTATTACGTATTTGCTCTACCCGCTTGTGGAATCCATCCATCGCAAAGGAATGCCGCGCGCCCTTGCCATTTTGTTGATTTATTTGTTGTTTTTCGGTTCGGTCGGCTACGGCTTGTACCGCGGCGTGCCGCTATTCATCGCCCAGTTGCGTGAACTGGATGAACAGCTGCCGTCTTTGATGAATACATACCGCCAATGGGTGCGCCACATCCACGACGAGACGTCGAATTGGCCGCTTGAGGTGCACACGCGCATCGAAGCGATGTTTGCGCAGTTTGAGCAGGCGGCCGCCGCCGCCGTCACGATGGCGATCAATGCCGCCAAGGCGTTGATCGGTTCGGCGGCAACATTTCTTTTGATTCCGTTTATCGTCTTTTATATGTTGAAGGATATCGACGTGCTAAAAAAGGCGGTCTGGTATATGACCCCGAAGCGATGGCGCGAACCAGGGATGGCGTTTTTAAAAGATGTCGATGAGTCGCTCGGCGGCTACATCCGCGGCCAGCTGTTCGTCTGTGCAGCGATCGGTCTGGCAGCGGCGCTCGGCCTGTGGCTTGCCGGCATGGATTATCCGCTGTTGCTCGGCTTTGTCATTGGCGTGACGAACATCATCCCGTATTTTGGCCCGCTGATCGGCGCCGTTCCAGCGGTCATTTTGGCTGCCACCGTCTCGCTGAAAATGGTCGTGATCGTGCTTGTCATCATTTTTGCCTTGCAGTTTTTAGAAGGGAACGTCTTGTCGCCGCTTATCGTCGGCAAAAGTGTGCATATGCATCCGCTGGTCATTATGCTCGCCCTCTTTGCCGGCGGTGAGCTCGCCGGCGTGCCCGGCCTCATTCTCGCCGTTCCGACGGCGGCGGTGCTGAAAGTGGCCATCGCTCATTGGAAAGAGCATTACGCCCCACATTGACAAACAGCTGCTGCTTGTCTATAATCTTTCAATGAAAAAAGCGAATACATAACGCGATGACGGATCGAGTATGTTGCAGTCCATCTTAACGCGCGAGCTCGCGCACAGAGAGGAATTTCCGCGGCTGAAAGAAATTCCAGATGAAGGGCAACAGAAGGCTAATCCGGAGCGCAGGCAAAACCTGACGCAAGGCTGCGTTACGGCCAAAGAGGTGATGGGCGTTTTTGGCCCATAAACAGGGTGGTACCGCGAGCACGACTCTCGTCCCTGCAGGGGATGGGAGTTTTTTTATATAAAAGACGAAAGGGGAGGATCATCATGAAAAAGCTGACATCTGCCGAGGTGCGGCGCATGTTTTTACAGTTTTTCCAAGAAAAAGGACATACGGTCGAGCCGAGCGCATCGCTCATTCCGGTCGACGACCCGTCGTTGTTATGGATCAACAGCGGCGTCGCGACGTTGAAAAAATATTTTGACGGGCGCATCATTCCAGAAAATCCGCGCATTTGCAATGCGCAAAAGTCGATCCGCACCAACGACATCGAAAACGTCGGGAAAACGGCGCGCCACCATACGTTTTTTGAAATGCTCGGCAACTTTTCGATCGGCGATTACTTCAAGCGTGAGGCGATTCATTGGGCATGGGAGTTTTTAACAAGCGACAAATGGATTGGCTTTGATCCGGAACGGCTGTCCGTCACTGTCCATCCGGAGGATGAGGAAGCGTACAACATTTGGCGCAACGAAATCGGCTTGCCGGAAGAGCGGATCATTCGCCTCGAAGGAAACTTCTGGGATATCGGCGAAGGCCCGAGCGGTCCGAATACGGAAATTTTTTACGACCGCGGCGAAGCGTTCGGCAACGACCCGAACGACCCGGAGCTGTACCCGGGTGGGGAAAACGACCGCTATTTGGAAGTATGGAACCTTGTCTTTTCGCAGTTCAACCATAACCCGGACGGCACGTACACGCCGCTGCCGAAGAAAAACATCGACACCGGCATGGGTTTAGAGCGGATGTGTTCGATTTTGCAAGACGTGCCGACGAACTTTGAAACCGACTTGTTCCTGCCGATCATCCGCGCGACCGAGCAGATCGCCGGCGAGCGGTATGGCGAAGATCCGGACAAAGACGTCGCCTTTAAGGTGATCGCTGACCATATTCGCGCCGTGACGTTCGCGATCGGCGACGGCGCGCTGCCGTCAAACGAGGGTCGCGGCTATGTGCTGCGCCGCTTGCTCCGCCGCGCGGTGCGCTATGCGAAACATATCGGCATTGAACGTCCGTTTATGTATGAGCTCGTTCCGGTTGTCGGTGAGATTATGCATGACTACTATCCAGAAGTGAAAGAGAAAGCTGATTTCATCGCCCGCGTCATCCGGACGGAAGAAGAACGGTTTCATGAAACGCTTCACGAAGGGCTCGCCATATTGGCGGAAGTGATCGAAAAGGCGAAAGCGCAAGGAAGCGACGTCATTCCGGGCGAAGACGTGTTCCGCTTGTACGACACGTACGGCTTCCCAGTCGAGTTGACGGAAGAATACGCGGCGGAAGCGGGCATGACGGTCGATCATGACGGGTTCGAACGGGAGATGGAGCGGCAACGCGAACGGGCGCGTGCGGCCCGCCAGGACGTTGATTCGATGCAGGTGCAAGGCGGCGTTCTTGGCGACATTAAAGACGAAAGCCGTTTTGTCGGTTACCATGAGCTTGTCGCTTCCTCGACAGTTCTTGCGATCGTCAAAGACGGCCAGCTTGTCGAGGAAGTCAAAGCCGGTGAAGAGGCGCAAATCATCGTCGATGTGACGCCATTTTACGCCGAAAGCGGCGGACAAATCGCCGACCAAGGGGTGTTTGATGGCGAAACCGGAACGGCGGTCGTCAAAGATGTGCAAAAAGCGCCGAACGGTCAACATCTTCATGCGATTGTCGTCGAACGCGGAACAGTGAAAAAAGGAGCTCGCTATACCGCACGTGTCGATGAGGCGAAGCGGGCGCGCATCGTGAAAAACCATACGGCGACCCATTTGCTCCATCAAGCGCTGAAAGACGTGCTCGGCCGCCACGTCAACCAAGCGGGATCGCTTGTCGCCCCGGACCGGCTTCGTTTTGACTTCACTCATTTTGGACAAGTGAAGCCGGACGAGCTCGAGCGCATCGAAGCCATCGTCAACGAACAAATTTGGAAAAGCCTCCCGGTTGACATTTTCTATAAGCCGCTTGAGGAAGCAAAGGCGATGGGCGCGATGGCGCTGTTTGGCGAAAAATACGGCGACATCGTCCGCGTCGTCAAAGTCGGTGACTACAGCCTCGAGCTGTGCGGCGGCTGCCATGTGCCCAACACATCAGTCATCGGGTTGTTTAAAATCATCTCCGAGTCCGGCATCGGCGCCGGCACGCGCCGGATTGAAGCGGTGACCGGGGAGGCGGCGTACCGCTTTATGACGGAGCAGCTTGCCATTTTGCAAGAGGCGGCGCAAAAACTGAAAACAAGCCCGAAAGAATTGAATGCGCGTCTTGACGGGCTGTTTGCCGAGCTGAAAGAGCTCGAGCGCGAAAATGAATCGCTCGCTGCCCGCCTCGCCCATATGGAAGCGGAGCACCTCACCCGTCAAGTGAAAGATGTAAACGGTGTGCCGGTGTTGGCGGCAAAAGTGCAGGCCAATGACATGAACCAACTGCGGGCGATGGCTGATGATTTGAAACAAAAGCTCGGCACGGCGGTCATCGTGTTGGCGTCCGCCCAGGGCGGAAAAGTGCAACTCATTGCTGCCGTAACGGATGATTTGGTAAAAAAAGGATTCCATGCCGGCAAGCTGGTGAAAGAAGTAGCGTCGCGATGCGGTGGGGGCGGCGGCGGGCGCCCGGATTTGGCGCAAGCTGGCGGCAAGGACGCAAGCAAGGTCGGCGAAGCGCTCGGTTATGTCGAAACATGGGTGAAATCCGTTTCCTAATTGGCGCGGATCGTGTACAATGGATGTAAAAGGACGGGGTGTCTGAATAAGGAGCGAGGTGGAGACGGTGAGCTCGTTTGATCAAACGATGCAGTTTCATTTTTCCGAGGAGCCGGCCGAGACGAACGTTCGCGAAGTGTTGTTGACGGTGTATGACGCCTTGCAGGAAAAAGGCTACAACCCGATCAACCAAATTGTCGGCTACTTGTTGTCTGGCGACCCGGCTTACATTCCGCGCCATAAAGATGCGCGCGCGCTCATCCGCAAGATCGAGCGCGACGAATTAATCGAGGAATTAGTGAAATTCTATTTACAGGGGCAACGAAAGGATTAACCTGATGCGAGCGCTAGGATTGGATTTTGGAACGAAAACGCTCGGCGTCGCGGTGAGCGACGAACTGGGCTTGACGGCGCAAGGGTTGGAGACGATTTCCATCGATGAGGAGCGCGGCGACTACGGCTTAAAGCGGCTGCGCGCCATCATCGAGGAGTACGGCGTCGATACGATTGTCGTCGGATGGCCGAAAAACATGAACGGTACGCTCGGGCCGCGCGCCGAGGCGAGCGAGCGGTTTGCGGCCAAGCTGCGCGAGGAGTTTTCTTTGCCCGTTGTGCTTTGGGATGAACGGCTGTCTACGATGGCCGCCGAACGGATGTTGATCGCTGCCGACGTCAGCCGGAAAAAGCGGCGGAAAGTGATCGACAAAATGGCGGCGGCCGTCATTTTGCAGTCATATTTGGACAGTAAACGATAAATTGGAGGAGAAAACATGGAACACGGAGACCGTCATATTACCGTTGTCGACGAACATGGCAACGAGCAGCTGTGCGAAATTTTGTTTACGTTTGAATCGGACGATTTTGGCAAGTCGTACGTATTTTACTACCCAGTCGGCGCAGAGGAGGAAGATGAAGACGGCGAAACAGAGGTGCACGTTTCCGCCTTTATTCCCGGCGATGAAAACAAAGAAGGCGAACTGCTCCCAATCGAGACGGAAGAAGAGTGGGACATGATCGAAGAAGTATGGAATACGTTTTGCGCTGAACAGGAAGAGGAAGACGAAGACGACGAATAACGGACAGCAGAGGGGGCCAAAAGGATCGGGGCCCCTTTTCTTATTGGCGTATATGCGCTGAGAAACGATAAGTTGTGTTCCATGCAATGGTTCAGACATCTTCTTGTTTGTCCGACAAATGTTGCGAAGGGCTTCGATTGACCGGCGCGTTTCCTCCCCTGGCTTTGCATTTTTTGACCGTCAAGGGCGAAAAATGCGGAACTTTGTAGTATAATATGGCCGGGGTGAAAGGAGGAAAAAGATGAAACAGAACGATTTTAGGGCGCCAGAGGCGCGGCTTGTGCGGAAAATCGTCTTGATTGTCTGTGCTGTTCTGCTGGCGGCGCTTGTCATTGCCGGCGCCAGCAGTTTCTTATACATCCGTTCAGCGCTTAAGCCCGTCGACCCGAATGACCGCACCCCGGTCCATGTGTCGATTCCGATCGGTTCATCGGCGGCGGCGATTGCCGAGCAGCTCGAACAAAAGCGGCTCATTAAAAGCGCGGCCGTGTTTCGCTTATATGTCCGCTGGAAAAATGAATCCGGCTTCCAGGCTGGGGAGTATGAGCTGACGCGGGCGATGCCAATGGCGCGCATCATCGAGCTGTTAAAAACGGGGAAATCGCTAAAAATCGGATTGAAGCTCACCGTTCCGGAAGGGTCGCAATTGGTGCAAATCGCCGACATCATTGCCGCGAAAACAGGGTACAAACAAGAACAGATTATGAAACTGCTTAACGATCGTGCGTATATCGAACGGCTGATGAAAAAGTACCCAGATTTGTTGACTGATGCTGTTTTTCGGGAAGGCATCCGCTATTCGCTGGAAGGCTACTTGTTCCCGGCGACATATGTGTTTGCGGACGAAAAGCCGCCGCTTTCTGAGATCATTGAGGCGATGGTGGCGAAAACGGCAGCTGTGCTTGGCACATATAAGGCAGCGATGAAAGAAAAAAACATGTCGCCGCATCAGCTGTTGACGATGTCGTCGCTCATTGAGGAAGAGGCGACGGAAAAAGCTGACCGCGAAAAAATCGCCAGCGTGTTTTACAATCGGCTGCGCCGCGGCATGCCGCTTCAAACCGACCCGACCGTTTTGTACGCCCTTGGCGAACATAAAGAGCGTGTGTTGTATAAAGATTTGCAGGTCAATTCGCCGTACAACACGTACATGCATAAAGGACTGCCGCCGGGGCCGATCGCCAACGCCGGCGTAATGTCGATCGAAGCGGCGCTTGAACCGGCGGCGACCGACTATTTATACTTTTTGGCGACACCGGGCGGCGAGG
Organism: Geobacillus sp. LEMMY01; assembly: GCF_002042905.1. Taxonomy (NCBI): domain Bacteria; kingdom Bacillati; phylum Bacillota; class Bacilli; order Caryophanales; family Anoxybacillaceae; genus Geobacillus; species Geobacillus sp. LEMMY01. The sequence goes on along the minus strand of NZ_MVKA01000001.1, from coordinate 41,131 downwards.
TCATTTTTACGAAAACGTTGGCCGAGCATAACCGGGAAAAGGCGAAACATATTGGGAAACAATAGATCAAAACGGAAGTTGATGGCCGGCAGGGGAAACGGCTTCGTTTTTCCATTGTTTTGTGGTAGTATAGTTGAATAGACCAACGGATACGATGAGAGTCCTTTGCGGCTCTTATTTTTCATGACGACAAAGCGCAAATGCCGGGTTGTGGTTCAACCTTTGGCGAGCGCTTTTCAGTTTGCTGACGGCAGGGAGGAATTCCTCTTGCTTTCCAATGACATTGTTTCGTACTTGCAAAAGCTGCGTCCGGCGCCGGATGAGGACATTGAGGAGATGGAGCAGTACGCCTATCGGCACCGCATACCGATTATGGATCCGGTGAGCATGGAAGTGCTGTTATTCATCTTGAAGCTGATCAGGCCGCGCCGCATTTTGGAAATCGGCACGGCGATCGGCTATTCGGCGATCCGGATGGCAAAGGCGCTGCCGGATGCGCGCATTGTGACGATCGAAAAAGACCGGGAGCGGTATGAGCGCGCCCGTTTTTACATCGAAAAGACGAACACCGAGCGGCAAATCGAGGCGGTGTTGGGCGATGCGCTCGCGGTCGAGGCCGATGTGGCGGCCGCCGCGCCGTTTGATGCGCTGTTTATTGATGCCGCCAAAGGGCAATATGAGCGCTTTTTTACGCTCTATGAGCCGTTTGTGGCTGCAGGCGGCCTCATCATCAGCGACAACGTCTTGTTTAAAGGACTCGTCGCCGCCGAAGCGCCGGCGGACAATCGACGGCTTTGGGACATCGCCCGAAAAATTCGCCGCTACAATGAGTGGCTCATGAGTCGAAGCGACTATGATACGGTCATCATTCCGGTCGGCGATGGGCTCGCCATATCGAAAAAACGAGGTGAAGAACAGTGAAAAAACCCGAATTGCTCGTGACGCCGACGAGCGTTGCCCATATCGACGAGCTGGCTGAAGCCGGAGCGGACGCGGTCATCATTGGCGAGCAGCGCTACGGTTTGCGGCTTACCGGCGAATTTTCCCGCCATGATGTCGCTGCCGCCGTCAAAGCCGCCCACCGGCGCGGCATGAACGTGTATGTGGCGATGAACGCCATTTTCCATAACGATAAAGTGGACGAGCTTGGCGACTACGTCGCGTTTTTGGCTGATGTCGGCGCCGATGCCATCGTCTTCGGCGATCCCGCGGTGCTCTTGACTGTCCGAGAAACGGCGCCGCACATGAAGCTCCACTGGAGCACGGAGACGACAGCGACGAACTGGTATGCGTGCAACTATTGGGGCCGGAAAGGGGCGAAGCGCGCCGTCTTGGCCCGCGAGTTGAACATGGACGCCATTTTGGAAATCAAAGCCCATGCCGAAGTGGAAATCGAGGTGCAAGTGCACGGCGCGATGTGCATGTACCAATCGAAGCGCTCGCTGATCGGCAGCTATTTTGAATATCAAGGGAAAGTGATGGAAGTTGAACGGAAGAAGTACGAAAAAGGGATGTTTCTTTACGACAAAGAGCGCGACAACAAATATCCGATTTTTGAAGACGAAAACGGCACGCATATTATGAGCCCGAACGATGTTTGCATTATCGATGAGCTCGGCGACATGGTCGAGGCCGGCATCGACAGCTTTAAAATTGACGGGATTTTGCACGAGCCGCGCTACATTACCGAAGTGACGAAGCTGTACCGCCGCGCCATCGATTTATGCGCTGATGACCGCGAGCGGTACGAACGGGAAAAAGAGGAGCTGCTTGCGGCCGTTGAAGCGCTTCAGCCGCCGCATCGCCGCATTGACACCGGATTTTTCTTCAAGGAGACCATTTATTGAGAAAAGGAGGGAAGCAGCATGCTTTTAAAAAATGATCGCATCTCCGAGATCATTGACGGCAAGCGCGTCATTGTGAAAAAGCCAGAGCTGCTCGCCCCGGCTGGCAACTTGGAAAAACTGAAAATCGCCGTCCATTACGGCGCGGACGCCGTCTTTATCGGAGGCCAAGAGTACAGCTTGCGCGCCAACGCCGACAACTTTACGATCGAGGAAATTCGCGAAGGGGTCGAATTTGCCAATCGATACGGAGCCAAAGTATACGTAACTGCCAATATTTACGCCCATAACGAAAACATCCCTGGCCTTGATGACTATTTGCGGGCGCTTGAAGATGCCGGTGTTTGCGGCATCATCGTCGCCGACCCGCTCATCATCGAAACGGCGCGCCGGGTGGCGCCGAAGCTTGAAGTGCATTTAAGCACGCAGCAATCGCTTACCAACTGGAAAGCGGTCCAATTTTGGAAAGAGGAAGGGCTCGAGCGGGTTGTGCTCGCTCGTGAAGTGGGCGCAGAAGAAATCCGGCAGATCAAAGAGAAAGTCGATATTGAAATCGAGGCGTTCATCCATGGGGCGATGTGTTCCGCCTACTCCGGCCGCTGTGTATTGAGCAACCATATGACGGCGCGCGACTCAAACCGCGGCGGATGCTGCCAGTCGTGCCGCTGGGATTACGATTTGTATCAGCTCTCCGACGGCCGGGAAATTCCGTTGTTTGAAAAAGGGGACGCCCCGTTTGCGATGAGCGCGAAAGATTTGAATTTAATCCGCGCCATTCCGGTGATGATCGAATTGGGTGTGGATAGCTTGAAAATTGAAGGGCGGATGAAATCGATCCATTACGTGGCGACGGTTGTCAGTGTCTATCGGAAAGTGATTGATGCCTACTGCGCTGATCCAGACCATTTCACGATCCGCGAAGAGTGGGTGCGGGAGCTGGAGAAATGCGCCAACCGCGAGACGGCGCCGTCGTTCTTTGACGGCTTCCCGGATTATACGAACCATATGTACGGGACGCACAGCCGGAAAACGACGCATGAATTCGCCGGTTTGGTGCTTGGCTATGACCCGGAGACGGGCATCGCCACCGTCCAACAGCGCAACCATTTCCGCCCGGGCGATGAAGTCGAATTTTTCGGTCCGGAAATTGAAAACTTCACCCAAGTGATTGAGAAAATTTGGGACGAAGACGGCAACGAGCTTGATGCGGCGCGCCATCCGCTGCAAATCGTGAAATTTAAGGTCAAGCGCCCTCTCTTCCCGTACAACATGATGAGAAAGGAGAATTAAGATGGGGAAGAAGCCCGTTGTCATCGGCGTCGCCGGCGGCTCCGGCTCGGGGAAGACGAGCGTCGCCCGCGCGATTTACGATCATTTCGGCGACCGCTCGATCCTTGTTTTGGAGCAAGACTTTTACTATAAAGACCAAAGCCATCTTCCGTTTGAAGAGCGGCTGAAGACGAACTATGACCATCCGCTGGCGTTTGACAACGATTTGTTGATTGAGCATATTCATAAGCTGCTTCGCTATGAGCCGATTGACAAGCCGGTGTACGATTATACGCTGCACACTCGCTCAAGCGACGTCATTCGCGTGGAGCCAAAGGATGTCATCATCGTGGAGGGCATTCTTGTCTTGGAGGATGAGCGACTCCGCAATTTAATGGACATTAAAGTATATGTCGACACCGACCCGGACATCCGCATCATCCGCCGTCTCATCCGCGATATTAAAGAGCGCGGCCGCACGTTCGATTCGGTCATCGAGCAATATTTGTCCGTCGTCCGGCCGATGCACAACCAGTTTGTCGAACCGACGAAGCGCTACGCGGATGTGATCATTCCGGAAGGCGGACAGAACGTCGTCGCCATCGATTTAATGGTGGCAAAAATTCGCACAGTTCTTGAACAAAAAGCGGTTTTGTAATAACATAACAGAGACAAAACAATATATTATATAACAAGTAAGCGTACGAACAGCCGTTTTTGCTGTTCGTACGTTTTACATAATGCAGAATATATAGAGGAGTGAGATGAATGGCGAACGAAAAGCAGTATCCGATGACGAAAGAGGGAAAAGAGAAGCTGGAACAAGAGCTTGAGTACTTAAAAACGGTCAAGCGGAAAGAAGTGGTGGAGCGCATTAAGATTGCGCGCGGGTTCGGGGATTTGTCGGAAAACTCGGAGTACGATGCTGCCAAAGATGAGCAGGCGTTTGTCGAATCGCGCATCCAAATGCTTGAAAACATGATCCGCAACGCTGTCATCATTGAAGAAGATACAGAAAATCCAGACGTCGTCTCGCTCGGCAAGTCGGTCACGTTCATTGAACTTCCAGACGGCGAGGAAGAGACGTATACGATCGTCGGCAGTGCGGAAGCCGACCCATTTGAAGGGAAAATTTCCAACGACTCGCCGATTGCGAAATCGCTTCTCGGCCGCCGCGTCGGCGATGAGGTGACGGTGCAAACGCCGGGCGGGGAAATGCTTGTGAAAATCGTAGCCGTCAAATAAAAGAGCAGCTGACTTGAGGAAAAGGCGCGCCAATCGGGAAAATGGCCGCCCATCCACGTTTCAAATAGAAACACCTCGTCAACACTGATGATGAGGTGTTTTCTTTATGTGGAAAAAACGAACACTTGCCATGCTCGCCCTCATTCAATTGGGCTTTTTGTTGCTTGTCGGGCGCTTGGCGCAGATCCAGCTGATTGACGCCGAGTCGTTTGCCAGTCATAATTTAATTGCCGAAAGCGTCGCCCAGCGGACGCAAGAACTGATCATTGACGACGGACGCGGCTCGTTCGTCGACCGGAATGGCGCGCCGCTCACGAAGCGATACGTGCCGTCGCTTGTCTTATTCCCGTTTTTAACGGCGATGAAATGGCCGATGGAACAAGTTGCCCGCATCGCCGGCGTCTCTGAAGAAGAGATCCGCCGCCAGCTTGAGCAGGCGGACGGCCCGTTCGTCTTAGAGAAGGACGGAGAGCCGCTCGCTTTGAGCGCGAATCAAATGAAACAAATTAACGATTTGCGCATTCCGGGCGTCTTAGCCGTCAACAAGCAATATCCGCTTGAGACGGTGTACGCCCCGCATTTGCTCGGCTTCACCCGCCCGGACCGTGAGCTAATCAAGAAGCGTTATCCGAAGCGGCCGCTGCCGCCAAAGGCTGAAGTGGGCATTCAAGGGCTTGAGATGGCGTTTGATGAATTTTTGCTCGCCGACGGCGAAACGAAGCTGCTTTATCACGTTGACGCCGAAGGGCGGCCGCTGTTTGGGCTCGATGTCAAATACAGCGACCCGGGCAACCCGTTTTATCCCGTCACCGTGCAAACGACGCTTGACCGCGACATACAGCAAGAGATGGAGCAGATCGTTGACCGATACGGGTTGAAAAAAGGCGGTCTCGTTTTGCTGGATATTGACACAAACAGTGTGCTCGCCATGGTCAGCCGCCCGAACATGGATCCACGCGATCCGTATAAAAACCGTGGGGCGGAAAACCAAATGGTGCTGCCGCAAATCCCCGGCTCGATTTTTAAAACGATCATTGCGGCCGCGGCGCTTGATGAGGGGCTCGCCTCGCTTGAGACGACCTTTGACTGCAGCCGAAAAATTGACGGCAAAACCCGCGATGATGAGCATGATTACGGCATGCTTGATTTAGCGGACAGCTTTGCCGTCAGTTGCAACAATGCCTTTGCCACGCTCGGCAAGCAGTTGATCGAGCACGATCCGGATGCGTTTGAAACGTATGCGAAAAAACTCGGGCTGTATCCGACAGCCGGGTGGGAAGGAGCAGTGTACCATGAGGAGCATTTCCGCCAGTTTCCTGAAGAACGGAAAGGAACGATTTGGAACGATCCGAGCGACAAGCGGGTGCCGCTTGCGGTGGCGCAAACGGCGATCGGGCAAAAAAATGTACGCGTCTCGCCGCTTGGCGTCGCCAACATGATGGCGACGATTGCCCGCGGCGGCGAGGCGCTCAAGGTGCGGGCCGTTGACAAAGTGCTGTATAAAAACGGTGCGACGCTCTTTTCGTTTCCGCCTCAATCGGCTTCAGACATGGAGCCGATCGCGCCGCAGACGGCCGAAGAGTTGCAGCGGCTTTTGCGCGGCGTTGTCACCAAGGAGGATGGCACCGGCCGCCGCTTCCGTTCGCTGCCGTATCCGGTCGCCGGCAAATCCGGGACGGCGGAGACAGGAAAAATGGACGGCGGTGCTGAATTCATTAATAAATGGTTTGCTGGCTATTTTCCAGCCGACCGCCCGAAATACGCCCTCGCTGTCGTTGAGCTCGACTGCCCGAGCGGGCGGGCCTCGACGAATGATGTGTTCGCCGCCGCAGTCGAGGCGCTTTATGCTTATGACCACGCCAAAAATGAAGCGAAGTGACGAACCAAATGTAAGGGGAATCCATGTTTCCAGCACGAACATCATCCAAAGAAGGGAGAGGAGACGGTGGCGCAAATGGGGACACGCTTTGCCGCCCGCGCCAAGCGGCGGAGAATCAACCGTTGGCTCAATGGAGCCATTGCCGTTGTCGTGCTGCTCATTTTGATTGTCGGCGGGAACTTGCTGTTTGGCGATCAACCGAGCGAGAAGGCGGTTGATCGCGAAGCCAAAACAGAAGCGGCCAATGCGAAGCGGGTGGAAGTGGAAACAGGCGAAGCGGCGGCGCCGGCGGAAGCCGAAACGCCCGCCGAGGAAGAAGATGCTGCTTCCACCGATGAAACGAGCGAAGCGGGCATGACAGAAACGCCGGGCCCGCCGGGGTCCAACGTTGAAAAAGAAATCGTCAACCCGGCATGGCAGCCGATCGGTACGACGCAAACGGAGCCGCATGAAACGGTGTTTAAGAAAGATTCGGTCGACTGGAAGGAAATGCTCGATGCCGTCAGCTATGCGACCGGCATCGCCCCGGAGGAGATGATCGTTTGGTTCATCGGCAACAACGGGCCGAACAAAGCAGTCGCGACGATTTCGACGAAAGATCAAATCGCCCATTACAAAGTGTACATTGAATGGGTGACGAACGAAGGCTGGAAGCCGACGAAAGTGCAAAAGTTGAAGCAAAAGCCATAAGCGGCATGATGAGGGGAAGCGGAGATATTCGAAACTTTGGCGGCATCAGTGAAACGATGGCGGTTCATTAGCGGCGGAAACATACACAGGCGCCCAAAAACGAAGGGCGCCTGTTATTTTTTCGCTTTGAAATGAACGACTGCGCTGTACCACCGCTTTCCGTTTTCCATGACGTGCATTTGATGGGATACATGATGGACGGAAAGCAAGAGCGCCTTGTTATGTTCAATTTGTTCGTTGATTTTTTTCTCGAGCGTCCGCAAGTCGTCCGCTTCAAAAAATTCGATTTTGTCCTCGATCAAATCAAGAGAAATGTTCGGCATCGTTCTTCCTCCTTTCCATTGTCAGTGTAGCAAATTTTCCCGCCCTCATCCACCGGAGTACAAGGGGGAACAATACGAACGAACATGATCGTTGAACAAGGGAAAAACATATGCTACAGTAAGAGCAGGCAATACGAAAAAACATACTATATTTATAGGAATTATAAACTTTTTTGGGGTGTGACCATATGGGCAGAGAGTTTCTTGACTTGTTTGAGCAATGGGCGGAATCGTATGACCGATCGGTCGAAGGATACGATGAGCAATATCGAGACGTGTTTGCCGGTTATGACCGCATTTTAAGCACGGTCGCCGACAAAGCCGGCCAAGTCGTGCTCGAGTTTGGCGTCGGCACAGGCAACTTGACGAAAAAGCTGCTTGAGCGCGGCAAGCAGGTGTACGGGATCGAGCCATCGGCGCCGATGAGGAAAAAAGCGGCGGAAAAGCTCAGCGGGCGAGCGGTCATTCTGGACGGCGATTTTTTGCAATTTCCGACACCGCCGGAGCCGATCGACACGATCGCCAGCACGTATGCGTTTCATCATTTGACGGATGCGGAAAAAGACGAAGCGCTGGCCAAATATAGTCAATTGCTCCATCCGGGTGGTAAAATAGTGTTTGCCGATACGGCGTTTCGCGACAAAGAGGCGTTCCGCCAGGCGATTGAGGAAGCCCGAGCGCGCGGCTTCCACGATTTGGCCGACGATTTGGAACGCGAATATTATACGACGCTTGACGTATTGGCATCACTGTTTTCCAAGCATGGCTTTTCCGCCTCCTTTGCGCAGCAAAACGCGTTCGTCTGGGTGATGGAGGCGGTGAAACAAACGACATAGAAAGAGGGAGAACGATGAAAGCAGCCATTATTGGAGCCATGGAAGAGGAAGTGGCGATTTTACGTTCGCGCATGGAAGGGCGCGAGGAAACGGTCATCGCCGGGTGCGAATTTTCCAAAGGGCGCCTTGACGGCGTGGAGGCGGTGTTGTTGAAATCCGGGATCGGCAAAGTGAACGCCGCCATGGGAACGACGCTTCTGCTTGATCACTTTCGCCCTGATTTCGTGATCAATACCGGTTCGGCCGGCGGATTTTTGCCTTCGCTTCGTGTCGGAGATCTTGTCATTTCCGAGGAAGTCGTCCATCATGACGTCGATGTGACCGCGTTCGGCTACGCTTACGGGCAAGTGCCTGGCCTGCCGGCGCGCTACCGGGCGGATGAGGCGCTTGTTGAGGCGGCCAAGCAGGCGGCGGCGCGGCTTGATGGCCTGCAGGCAGTGACCGGCTTGATCGCCACCGGCGATTCGTTTATGAACGATCCAAAGCGAGTCGAATTTGTGCGCGGTCAGTTTCCGGAATTGTGCGCCGTCGAAATGGAAGCGGCGGCGATCGCCCAAGTGTGCGTGCAATTTGGAACGCCGTTTGTCATCATCCGGGCGTTGTCTGATATTGCTGGTGAGGAGTCGGACGTGTCGTTTGAACAGTTTTTGGAGACGGCGGCGAAACATTCGGCTGAACTTGTCTTGTCGATGCTTTCCGTTATGAAACAGAAGCGCTATTAAGATGCAGCGAAAAAGCAGCTTGTCTATTTTCTCGACTGTCGAAGGCAAGCCTATGGCTTGCCTCCGTCACGCTAAGGCGTGACGAAAGACCGAACAACGACTCGCTTAAAGACCCATGAATGGGTCTTTAAGCGGTGTTGTTCGGTCACTCGACAGTCGGATGAAATGATCGGCAAAAACGAAAAATGTTAAAGCTTTAAATTGCATCTATATATATAGACAACAGAACACCGCCGTTTTGCTGCTAAACTGAGCGTGAAGAAACGGAGTGACTTGTATGCGCGTAGCAAAAAGCATCCATGAGTTGATCGGCCATACGCCGGTTGTCGAAATTACGCGCTTCCCCCTCCCGGAAGGCGTTCGGCTGTTCGCCAAGCTTGAATACTTCAATCCTGGCGGAAGCATTAAAGACCGGCTCGGACAAGAGCTGTTGCGCGAGGCGTTTGCATCAGGAAAACTGAAAGAGGGGGGCACGATCATCGAGCCGACGGCCGGCAACACCGGCATCGGTCTGGCGCTGGCGGCGATCGGCAAAAACGTGAACATCATTTTTTGTGTGCCGGAAAAATTCAGCATCGAAAAACAACAGCTGATGAAGGCGCTCGGGGCGCAAATCGTTCATACACCGACTGAAGAGGGAATGGAAGGAGCAATCCGCAAAGCGGAGGAGCTCGCCCGCACGATTCCAGGCGCCTATTGCCCCCAGCAGTTCCAAAACCCGGCCAATCCAAGGACGTATTACAAGACGCTCGGTCCGGAGCTGTGGGACGATTTGGACGGACAGATCGACATTTTTGTCGCCGGCGTCGGCTCCGGCGGCACGTTTATGGGGACGGCGACGTTTTTAAAAGAAAAAAACCCGGCCATTAAAACGGTCATCGTCGAACCGGAAGGCTCGATTTTAGGCGGCGGCAAGCCGGGTCCGCATCGGACGGAAGGGATCGGCATGGAGTTTTTGCCGCCGTTTATGGATCCGGATTATTTTGACGCCATCTACACGATCGCGGACGATGACGCGTTCCGGCGCGTCAGCGAACTCGCGAGACAAGAGGGGCTTTTGGTCGGCAGTTCGTCCGGCGCCGCGTTTCATGCCGCTTTGATGGAAGCAGAGAAGGCAAAGCCAGGGACGAATATCGTCGTCATTTTTCCGGACGGGAGCGAACGCTATTTAAGCAAACACATTTATGAAGGTGGGAGGTAACGATGAGGCGGAAAACAATGCTCATTCATGGCGGCATTCCGGGGGATCCGCATACTGGAGCGGTGTCGATCCCGATTTATCAAGTGAGCACGTATAAGCAAGAAGAAGTCGGAAAGCATAAAGGGTTTGAATACTCGCGCACCGGCAACCCGACGCGCGCGGCGCTTGAGAAGCTGATCGCCGACCTCGAGGGCGGCGAAGCCGGCTTTGCGTTCGCTTCCGGCATGGCGGCGATTACGGCCGTCATGATGTTGTTTCAAAGCGGCGACCATCTGGTGCTCACTGACGATGTCTACGGCGGCACGTACCGCGTCATGACGAACGTGCTGAACCGGTTCGGGCTTGAGGCGACGTTCGTCGATACGAGCGATGTCGCCAACATCGAGGCGCACATCCGGCCGAATACGAAAGCCATCTATATCGAAACGCCGACGAACCCGCTGTTGAAAATCACTGACTTGCAAGCCGCCGCCGCCATTGCCCGTGCGCACGGGCTGCTATTGATCGTCGATAACACGTTTTCCACTCCGTACTTTCAGACGCCGCTTGAGCTTGGCGCCGATATCGTCATCCATAGCGCGACGAAATATTTAGGCGGCCATAGCGACGTCGTCGCTGGGTTGGCGGTTGTCCGCACGCCGGAGCTTGCCGAACGGCTTCATTACGTGCAAAATTCAACCGGCGGCGTGCTCGGGCCGCAAGATTCATGGCTGTTGATGCGCGGGATGAAAACGCTCGCCGTGCGGATGGAGGAACATGAAGAAAATGCGCGCCAAATCGCTGCTTTTTTGGCTGAACACAAGGCGGTCAAGCGCGTTTATTATCCAGGTCTTCCGGATCATCCGAACCACGAGTTGGCGAAAAAGCAAATGCGCGGATTTGGCGGCATGATTTCGTTTGATGTCGGCAGCCTCGAACGCGCCGAGAAAGTGCTGTCGCGCGTGCGCTACTTTACGCTTGCCGAAAGCTTAGGGGCGGTCGAAAGTTTAATTTCGTTGCCAGGGAAAATGACGCACGCCTCGATCCCGAAGGAACGGCGCGAACAGCTCGGCATTACCGACGGCCTGATCCGTTTGTCGGTCGGGCTTGAAGATGTCAACGATCTGCTTGACGATTTGGCGCAGGCGCTTGGCTGAAATTGCCGCTCCCCCCTTCCGTCCATGTATGATACAGTGAAAGGGGAGAGGAGGGGTCGGGCTTGAACGAGCAGCAACGAAACGAGCTGCGGGCCAAGGCGGGCGACTTTAAAACATACAGTCTCGTCTTGTTCGCGTTTGGAGCGTTTCTCTATTTCGGAACGATCATCCCAGGAGCGGTTGAGACAGCGAAAAAGCCGTTCGCCCTATTGGCGGTCGCCGTCTGTTTTACCGCGTCGCTTTCCTGTTTGCGCCAAGCCGCCCGCTATGCCCGTCGTCTTGAGGAAGAAGAAAAGCGGTTCGAACCGTAAACCTGCCTTTTGGCCGAAAGGCGGGTTTTTGTTTAGCCATGCTGGCGTTCAAGGGAAAGCAAGCTTTTTGCCTATTTTGCAAAAAAACGGTTTACAATGGAAATAATTTTGGATATAATTACCTACGTAGCATCATTTCCAAAGGGAGGTCGAAGACAATGACAATGATGATGTGGACAACAGTAACGCATCCATTCTATCAAACGGCTATTCGACCTTCCGCCGACCGGGAATGAACGTGCACCGATGACGAAAAACAGCGATCGGGCCGCAGAAGGGGAGTAGTCTCGCTTTCTGCGGCCTTTTTGTACGCTTAGCCGCAGAAACGCCTTCCTTCTGCGGTTTTTTGCATGGAAAGGAGGTGGGGAGGCATGACGATCCATTTGTTTTTTATCACGATCACGATTGAGCGGAGAAAGCCGCGGCAACGGAACATCGAAGAGGAGCGGTTCGCGCGTGCAGCCGAGGAGGAGTTGCTTGACCGCAAATGTTCCGCTCATCAACGGTTGTTTTAAAACAATGGAGATGAAAGGGGAGAAGATTCATGTCAATTGTACCAGTATGGCTTGTGATGTGGATGAAACAGACGGGAGACTCGACTTGACTCAGGCTAAAGGGGTGTTATCGGTGCTCCGCGTGCTGTTGTTGACGGTCGAATTTCACGAATTGTTCAAAATGTGGCGGAAGCGTTCCCTGTCTTCTTTGGTAAAATAAAATCTAGAAGAGAAGGTCAAGGAGGGAACGGGGATGTTCGCCGTTGTCATGTCGATCATCATTACCGCGTCGATTGCGCTTGTTGTCGCCGCGGAAGTCAGCGTTGAGGCAAGAGCGTAAGCACGGCGGTTCTTCTGCATCGGGAGGGGGATAAGCAGGCGGACCGCATCAGCAGAACGTTGGCATCAATCGTTTTTGATTGGTCAAGTCATTGCCGGCTCATTTCGGGCCGGTCTATTTTTGTCGTAAAGACACGGACAACATCGCCCCTGCATATACATAACGATAGGCGGTTTCCGCCGATGACAGCAGGCGGGGGTGAGAGCATGTCCGGCATTTTCACGGCGTTTACGTTTCTGTTGAAAGAGCTGACGTTTCTTGTCTCGTATATTAAAAACAATGCGTTTCCCCAGCCGTTAAGCGCTCAAGAAGAGGAAAAGTATTTGGCGCTGATGGCAAAAGGCGACGAGCAAGCCCGCAACCGGCTCATCGAACACAACTTGCGCCTTGTTGCCCATATTGTGAAAAAGTTTGAAAATACGGGAGAAGAGGTTGAGGATTTAATCTCCATTGGCACGATCGGCTTGATCAAGGCGATTGAAAGCTATTCGCCGGGCAAAGGAACGAAGTTGGCAACGTATGCGGCTCGATGCATCGAGAACGAAATCCTGATGCACCTGCGTTCATTAAAAAAAACGCGCAAAGACGTTTCACTGCATGAGCCAATCGGCCAGGACAAAGAAGGAAACGAAATCAGCCTGCTTGATATTTTAAAAGCCGAAGGCCAAGACATCGTCGATGAAATCCACTTGAACATGGAGCTCGAACAAGTCAAACAATATATCAGCGTGCTTGATGAGCGGGAAAAAGAGGTGATCATCAATCGCTTTGGCCTCGGCCGGCAGCGGGAAAAAACGCAGCGTGAAATCGCTAAAGAGCTCGGCATCTCAAGAAGCTACGTCTCGCGCATTGAAAAACGGGCATTAATGAAAATGTTTCACGAGTTTTATCGGCAGGAAAAAGAAAAACGGCGGTCATAACAAAAGCGGGTTGCTGGTGCAGCGACCCGCTTTTCCATTTTGTTTGCAAGGAACGTATAGTATAATGAAAAAATGGACAAGGAAGCGAAAGACAAGGGGGAAAAACGGTGCACGAAGTCATTCAATCCATGTTTTCATTTTTGACCAGTTTAGGCTATGCCGGCATCGCTCTCGCCTTGATGGTGGAAGTTATCCCGAGCGAGATCGTGTTGGCTTATGCCGGTTATTTGGTAGCACGGGGGGATGTCTCATTTGCTGGGGCCGTGGCAGCCGGAACAGTAGGCGGCACGGTGGCGCAACTGTTTTTGTATTGGATGGGCTACTATGGTGGACGACCGTTTCTAGATCAGTATGGGAAATATGTATTGATCCAGAAAAAACATTTGGATGTGGCGGAACGCTGGTTTGCGAAATTTGGCCCCGGCGTCATTTTCAGCGCCCGGTTTATTCCCGTCGTCCGCCATGCGATTTCGATCCCGGCCGGCATCGCTCGGATGAAGTGGTTGCCGTTTACGATTTACACGGTGTTGGCTATCATCCCGTGGTCCATCTTGTTTATTTGGTTGGGAGAGCAGCTTGGCCAACGATGGCGGCAAATTGACGAGATGGCGGCGCCATATGTCCGACCGGCTATCGCAGCGGCGGTGGCGGTGGCGGTGATTTACATCGTTTGGCAATGGCGGCGTCGCGCTGCAGATGAAAACGAGCGCATAAAATAGTTGCCCGTCCGCATGCTGTCGGCTATATTTATACATGAACCATCTTTTGGCTAAATTTTTATGAAAAATGAGGGACGAACGTGAAACGTTGGATTATGATTGCGTTGCTATTCGCTGTGGGGCTATGGCTTGTGCCATACAGCGTGCCGCTTCTCTTCGCACTTGCGACTGCGCTTTTGCTCGAGCCGTCCATCCGCCGATTGCAAGAAAACTATAAGCTGAAGCGCGCGCACGCCGTCACGGCGATTTTTTCATTGTTTATCATCATTCTGGGGCTTTCCCTTTACTTTCTAGTCGTTATTTTTGTACAGCAAGTGATGGCGCTCTCGCAAAAACTGCCTTACTTCTTAAGCGAAACGACGAAAGTGCTCGACCGCCTCATTCAAACGTGGCAGTCGTATTCCAGCTCCATTCCACAGGAAATCATCGATTCGCTTGAACGCGGCGTAAATACCGTCGAGCAAATGCTTTTGTCGTTTGCGACCAATTTGACGCAGTCGCTTGTCCATTATATTGCCGCCATTCCGGCGTTTTTGATTCATTTTTTAGTGTATTTGATCGCGCTGTTTCTCATCTGCCTCGATTTGCCGCGGCTGAAGCACGGCATGCGCCGCTACTTGTCCGAACGGACCGAACAGCGGCTTGGGATGGTCGTCGCCCAACTGAGCAAAGCGGGGATCGGTTTTTTAAAAGCGCAGTTTTTGCTTAGTTTGATTACGTTCTTTCTTGCGTTAGCCGGTTTGCTGCTGCTCGGTGTCGATTATGCCGCGCTGATGGCGCTTGTCATTGTCATTGTGGATATTTTGCCGATTTTAGGGACCGGCTCGGTGCTTGTTCCGTGGGGGGGCATCAGCATCATAAATGGAAACAATGTGCTCGGCATCGGTCTGATCGTGTTGTTTGTCGTCATTACCGTCGTGCGCCGGATCATCGAGCCGAAAGTGTTTTCCACCAATTTGGGCATTTCCCCGCTCGCCGCGCTCGTCAGCGTCTATCTGGGATTTCAGCTGCTTGGCTTTATCGGGTTGTTCGTCGGGCCGGTCGTTGTCATTTTGATTGAGGCGCTTGCTAAAGCTGGGGTCATTAAATGGACGATCAAGCTTTGATTTTTTTCGGGCAAGGGTCTTCACGGATGAAGGGGGAAAAACCGGCGAACCGCCGGTTTTTCCGTTTGGACATGGGCAAGGGCGTTTTGGCAAGACGGCGGCTAAAGAAAAACCGCCCGCTGAAGGCGCGGCGGTCACTGAGTGGATGTGGACGAATCGTTGACGTCGGTGTGCGGCAAAATCAAAATTTCGACACGCCGGTTTTTCATCCGCCCGGCAGCGGTGGCGTTGGAGGCGATCGGCTTGTATTCGCCATACCCTTTGGCGCTGAAATAGCGTGGGTCGAGCTGCTTGTTTTCAAGCAGCACTTTCGTGAAATTGACGGCGCGCATGACGCTTAGCTCCCAGTTGGAAGCAAATTTCTCGTTATGGATCGGCACGTTGTCCGTATGGCCGCTGATAATGACATTGCGCGGCGGGTTCATGACGAGCAAAGCGGAGATTTCCGCCGCCAGACGCCGGTCTTTCATGCGCACTTCGGCGCTGCCGGAGTCGAATAAAATATCATCTACAATCGTAATGGCGAGCCCTTCGTCTGTCAAGGAAGTCTGCAGTTTTCCCGTCAGCTTGTTGTCGCGGATGTAGCTGTCGATTTTCGCTTTGATTTGCCCTAATTCTTCTTTTTCCTTTCCGCTTACGGCTGGAGAAGGCTGCTTTGCTTGATGCCATCCTTCTTCGTCTTGGGCCGGTGGAGTGATCGGCTCGATCGGGCTTTGAAAGTCAAGGACGCCTGTTCCGCCGGCAAAGGCGGTGCTAAAGGCGCGCGCAATTTCTTGAAACTTCTTTTGGTCAATTTGGCTGCTCGCAAACAAGACGATGAACAAGGCGAGCAGCAGCGTCAGCAAATCCGCGTACGGAATCAGCCACGATTCGCTCATGTGTTCGTCATGCCCGCTCTTTTTTTTCTTAGCCATTGGCCGTTTCTCCTTCTTGTTGCGTCACTAATTGGCGCCGCTCGCTTTCCGGCAAGTATGAAGCGAGTTTTTGTTCGATCATGCGCGGGGCTTGTCCTTCCAAAATGGACAGCACCCCTTCAATCATAATGTAGCGCACGCGCGCCTCTTCCTTCGATTTCCGCCGCAGTTTGTTGGCAAACGGATGCCAAAGCACATAGCCGGTGAAAATGCCGAGCATCGTGGCGACAAAAGCCGCGCTGATGGCCTTGCCGAGCTCGGCGATGTTTTCCATATTGCCAAGCGCGGCAATCAGGCCGATGACGGCGCCAAGCACCCCGAGCGTCGGCGCATACGTGCCCGCTTGGGAAAAAATCGCGGCATTCGCTTCGTGGCGTTCTTCCATGGCGGCGATTTCCTCTGTCATCACATCGCGGATGAACTCTTGCGTTTGCCCATCGATCGCCATGCTGAGCCCGTTGCGCAAAAACGGGTCATCAATGTCGTCCAATTTCGCCTCGAGCGCCAGCAGCCCTTCGCGGCGGGCGATATTCGCCCAATCGACAAACAGCGGAATCAGTTGTTCGACCGTTGGCGTCGCCGATTCCGTGAAAATGACTTTGAGCAGCTTTGGCACTTTTTTAATTTCCTGCGTCGGAAAGGCGATGACGACCGCTGCCGCCGTCCCGACGAGAATGATGAGGATAGCTGCCGGATTGATCAATACAGCAGGCGAAACGCCCTTAAAGTACATGCCCAACCCGACGGCAATGACGCCAAGAATGATGCCGATGACCGATGTTTTGTCCAAATGAATCCCCCCGCTTTTTCCATACGAACGATCTACGCCATTGGGCGTTTTTATAAAGAAACCATATTTATCATATACTGAATATAGGAGGTTGAAAAGGGAAAAAGGTGTGACATGAGACGCAAAAAGCCGCCCGCTCCATTAGGCTGACGGAAAGGGCAGCTCCGGTGATCGTCATATTTTTTTTAGCTTAAACGTGCCGACCATTAAAAACGATAAAATGAGCGCCAAAAACATAAACGACTGCGGCGGGAAGTACGGGATGGCCAAATAGCCGAGCGTCATCAGCACCCCGGCGGCCGTGATCGGCAGCCCCGCGAAGTAGCCGTTGTTTTCTGTGATGTTAAAGCGGGCGAGGCGGAAGGCGCCGCAAGCGATGTACAAAACGGTGAATACCGCGCCGGGCGCGCCGAACTCGTGGAACAAGCCTTGGTACATCAGCAAGGCGGGAGCGACGCCGAAGGAGACGATGTCGCTCATCGAATCGAGTTGCTTGCCAAGTTCGGATTCAATGTTCAGCTTGCGCGCCACAGCGCCGTCAAAGCGATCGACAAACGCTGCTAAAAAAACGAGCAGCACGCTCATATGAAGCTGCCCTTTCAGTGTAGCCAGGACGGAAAAGCCGCCAAGCGACAAGTTTGTCATCGTCAAAATGTTTGCCACGTTTGCTTTCAGCTTTTTTAACGTATAATCTAAATAGTCCGATAAGAACAAGTTTCCCCACTCCTTTTCCAACAGAAAACGCCAAAAGAAAATTCTACTACCATTATACTCATTTTGGCGGTAATATGGAAGGTAGTAACGAATGGCGATGTTGCGCTACTGGAGGGAACGTGCTTGCGAAAATGGCTTTATCGTTTGTTCATCGAGCTGACCAATCACTCGCTTTCTTCAAAGCTGCTCGCTTCGTTTGCCAAATCGCGCCTCAGCGGGCTATTGATATCATCGTATGCAAAAATTTATCATATTAACCAAGACGAAATGGAAAAAAGCCTAAAAAATTATAAGACGTTGCAGCAGCTGTTCGTCCGCCGGCTGAAGGCCGGGGTGAGGCCGGTCGACGCTGATGAGCATACGGTCGTCAGCCCGGTCGACGCTGTCATTGAAGACATGGGCACGATTCGAGAAAACTGTGAAATGATTGTCAAGGGAAAGCCGTATTCCATTGCGGAAATGCTCGGCAGCGTCGAAGCGGCTCAGCCATATGTGAACGGGTTCTTTTTTATTCTGTATTTAAGCCCGAGCCATTATCATCGAATCCACAGCCCAATATCTGGGGTGATCGAAAAGCAGTGGGCGCTCGGCCGCAAGTCGTATCCGGTCAACCGTCTCGGCTTAAAATATGGGCGTCGGCCGCTGGAGAAAAATTACCGCCTCATCACCGAGGTCACAGCCGGCGGCAAGCGCTTGGCAATCGTGAAAATCGGCGCCATGTTCGTCAACAGCATCGAATTGACCCATGAGGGTGAGCAACTTGTCAAAGGAGAGGAAATGGCGTATTTTTCGTTCGGTTCAACGGTCGTCTTGCTGTTTGAACGAGGAAGCTTCGCACCTGACCCGCGCATTGTTGCGCCCATGCCGATCAAAGTCGGCGAGCGGCTCGGCTATTGGTGCCAGGCGCACGAACGCTAAGGCTTTCGGAAACAAAAAAAGCCCGAAGGCCTTCGTTTATGAGGACAGCTTAATTTTATGGGTCAATGAACGGCGCTGGATTTCTTTTTCAATCAACTCGATGAATTCCGGGCTGAGGTTGAGCTCTTTCGCCTTGAAGTACGACTCGATCAACAGCTCGTCGGACAGATGTTTCATCGGGGGTGTCCTCCTTTTTTTGGATGGAATATGACAAGCATGTCATACATATAATGGTAGGTTACTTACACTGTACCATGATTTGTGAAAGAGAACAACCGTTCCATTATCCACAGAAAATGGTGGATAACATGTGGAAAACATGTTTATAAAGTGGTGAAAGTGCGATAACCAGCTTGTGTATAATGTGGGCAACAGTTATCCACAAGATGGAGAGGTGCAAAATTTGTCGAAAATTTTTTCTATTTATCATTGGCAAACTTTGTTTTGAAACAAACGATAAAATTCGCTATGATGGGAAAAGCAAATGGAAAGGCGGGTGTCCGGCATGCTTCACTACTTTTTGCCAAGCCAGTTTGCCAAGCGTGTTATCGACATTACCCCCGATGAGCTGAAGAAAAAAGGGGTCAAAGGGATTATCACCGATCTAGACAACACGCTCGTCGAATGGAATCGGCCGAGCGCCACCCCGGAGCTGGCCGCATGGTTTGATGCGATGAAGCAGGTGGGCATTAAGGTCGTCATCGTATCGAATAATAATAAACAACGCGTGCAGTCGTTTGCTAAGCCGCTTGGCATCCCGTTCATCTTTGAAGCGCGCAAACCGCTGACACGCGCGTTTTTGCAGGCATTAAAGATGATGGAGCTTAAGAAAGAGGAAGTCGTCGTCATCGGCGACCAGTTGCTGACCGATGTGCTTGGGGGCAACCGGCTTGGACTCAACACGATTTTAGTCGTCCCGGTCGCCCAGACGGACGGATTATGGACGCGCTTCAATCGAAAAGTAGAGCGGAAAATTTTAAACGTTATGCGCAAAAAAGGGATGATTTACTGGGAGGAATGATCGTGGAGCGACAACTGCGTTGCATCGGCTGCGGAGCGGCCATTCAGTTTGACGATCCGAAAAAGGCGGGCTATGCGCCGAAAAGCGTGCTCGAAAAAGACGAGGAAGAAATCATTTGCCAGCGCTGCTTCCGCTTGAAACATTACAACGAAGTGCAAGACGTGCCGCTTGATGACAGCGACTTTTTAAACATGCTGCACCGCATCGGGGAATCGAAGGCGCTTGTCGTCAACATCGTCGACATTTTTGATTTCAACGGCAGCTGGATTCCTGGTTTGCCGCGGTTTGCGGCCGAGAATCCGATTTTGCTTGTCGGCAACAAGGCGGATTTATTGCCAAGGTCGGTCAAATATCCGAAGCTGCTGCGCTGGATGCGCCGCATGGCTGAAGAGCTCGGGCTGCGTCCGGTTGACGTCTGCCTTGTCAGCGCGGCGAAAGGAATTGGCATGGCGAAGGTGATGGAAGCGATCAACCGTTACCGTGAGGGCGGTGATGTCTACGTCGTCGGCTGCACGAATGTCGGCAAGTCGACGTTCATCAATCGGATCATTGAAGAGGCGACCGGCAAAGGGAATGTGATTACCACGTCATATTTCCCGGGAACGACACTCGATATGATCGAAATTCCGCTTGAGGGTGGAGCGACGCTGTATGATACGCCGGGGATCATCAACCATCACCAAATGGCGCACTTTGTTGATGCACGCGATTTGAAGATCATTACGCCGAAGCGGGAAATCCATCCGCGTGTTTATCAGCTCAACGAAGGGCAGACGCTCTTTTTCGGAGGCTTGGCCCGCCTCGATTACATCAAAGGCGGGCGCCGCTCGTTCGTCTGCTACATGGCCAATGAGTTGACGGTTCATCGGACGAAGTTGGAAAAAGCCGACTCCCTTTATGCCAATCAGCTTGGCGATTTGCTGTCGCCGCCAAACAAACGCTATGCCGCTGAATTTCCGCCGCTTGTGCCGCGCTCGCTGTCGGTCAAAGAGCGGAAGACGGACATCGTCTTTTCCGGACTCGGCTGGGTGACGTGCAACGACCCGGGTGCTCAGCTCGTCGTCCATGCTCCAAAAGGGGTCGACGTATTTATCCGTCAATCGTTGATTTAATGGAAAGCGGGAGGGGGAGAAACGTGGAAAAGGTATACGGGTTGATTGGGTTTCCCGTCGAGCACTCGCTGTCGCCGCTCATGCATAACGATGCGTTCGCCCGTTTGGGCAT
This sequence comes from Geobacillus sp. LEMMY01, assembly GCF_002042905.1. NCBI lineage: Bacteria > Bacillati > Bacillota > Bacilli > Caryophanales > Anoxybacillaceae > Geobacillus > Geobacillus sp. LEMMY01. The sequence goes on along the minus strand of NZ_MVKA01000001.1, from coordinate 20,515 downwards.
TCCGGCGCGCTATCATTTGTTTTCCGTCGAACCGGGGCAAGTCGGCGCGGCGATCGCCGGCGTGCGGGCGCTCGGCATCGCCGGGGTGAACGTGACGATTCCGCACAAACTGGCGGTCATTCCGTTTTTGGACGAAGTGGACGAACATGCGCGCCGCATCGGGGCAGTCAATACGATCGTCAACAACGACGGCCGGCTCGTCGGCTATAATACAGACGGGCCCGGTTATGTCCAAGCGTTGGAAGAGGAAATGAACATCGCCTTGGACGGCAAGCGGATTTTGGTGATCGGCGCTGGCGGTGGGGCGCGCGGCATTTACTTTTCGTTGCTGTTGACGGCAGCCGAGCGCATCGATATTGCCAACCGGACGGTGGAAAAAGCGGCGAGGCTCGTCGGCGAAGGGAACGAACGCCGCTCGGTGTATTTTTCACTCGCCGAGGCCGAAACGCGGTTGGCCGAATACGATATTATTATCAATACCACTTCTGTCGGCATGCATCCGCGTGTCGAGGCGCAGCCGCTTTCTCTTGAACGGTTGCGTCCAGGGGTGATCGTTTCCGATATTATTTACAACCCACTGGAAACGAAATGGCTGAAAGAAGCGAAAGCGCGCGGCGCCCGTGTGCAAAACGGCGTCGGCATGCTCGTATATCAAGGGGCGCTGGCGTTTGAAAAATGGACCGGCCAATGGCCGGATGTCAACCGGATGAAACAGCTTGTCATCGAAGCGTTGAGGAGGTAAGATATGCTAACGGGAAAACAAAAACGATTTTTGCGCGCTCAAGCTCACCATTTGAAACCGATTTTCCAAGTCGGCAAAGGCGGTGTGACGGAAGCGATGACCGAACAAATTGCGGCGGCGCTCGAAGCGCGCGAGTTGCTGAAGGTAAGCGTTTTGCAAAACTGTGAGGAAAACCGCTATACCGTCGCCGAGCAGCTCGCGGCCGGAACGGGGGCGAAAGTCGTGCAAGTGATCGGCAACACGATCGTCTTATACAAAGAATCGAAGGAGCATAAACAAATCGTTCTGCCTGACTGACAACGAGAGCGGCCACGGCAGGCGGCGGGAGGAAAGAAGATGGGAAAAATCGGGATTTTCGGCGGCACGTTTGATCCGCCTCATTACGGTCATTTGCTCATGGCGAATGAAGTGCTTGACGCCCTTCGGTTGTCAGAAATCTGGTTTCTGCCCAACCGCCTTCCTCCCCATAAGCAGCACGAACAAGTGACCAAAAGCGAAGACCGGCTGCGCATGCTCGAGTTGGCAGTGGCGGGCCATCCGCGCTTTCATATTGAGACGATCGAGCTTGAGCGCGAAGGGCCTTCGTATACGTACGATACGATCCGGCAGCTTGTCGCGATGCATCCCAATGACGAGTTTTATTTCATCATCGGCGCCGATATGGTCGAATATTTGCCCCATTGGCACCGCATCGATGAGCTCATCGAGTTGGTGACGTTTGTTGGCGTCAAGCGGCCGGGGTTTTCAATGGAAACGCCGTATCCGGTCATCGAAGTTGAGGCGCCGCAGTTTGCCGTTTCTTCCTCGCTCATCCGCGAGCGGGTGCGAAACGGGCAGACGATTCGTTATCTTGTGCCGGAAGGCGTTAGACTTTATATTGAGGAGAAGGGGCTATATGGAGCGAGAACAGGCGTTACTGATCGTGAAACAACAGCTGACAGAGCAGCGCTACGAGCATACGCTTGGCGTTGTCGATACTGCCGTTAAGCTGGCCAAGCAATACGGCGCCGACGCGAAAAAGGCGGAACTGGCGGCGATTTTCCACGACTATGCCAAATTCCGTCCGGTCGAGGAAATGAAACAAATCATTTTGGCGCAAAATATGCCCAACGATTTGCTTGCTTACAACAGCGAGCTATGGCATGCGCCCGTTGGCGCCTATTTGGTGCAGACAGAAGTCGGCATCGACGATCTAGAGGTGCTGGATGCCATTCGCTACCATACGTCCGGGCGGGCGGGAATGACGCTGCTTGAAAAAATTATTTATTTGGCCGACTATATTGAACCAGGGCGCCGCTTCCCCGGCGTCGACGACGTACGTCGCTTGGCGGAAGAAGACCTCAACCGGGCGCTTTTGCAGGCGGTGAAAAATACGATCGCGTTTTTGCTTGAGAAGCGCCAGCTCATTTATCCAGATACGATTCATGCGTACAATTCACTCATGCGTGAAGTGAAGGGGGAAGCAAAACGGTGACGGAACAAGAGGCGTTGCAGCTTGTCGTCCGCGCGGCGGATGATAAAAAGGCGGAACAAATTGTCGTCTTGAACATGAAAGGCATTTCGCTTGTCGCCGATTATTTTGTCATTTGCCATGGCAATTCGGACAAACAAGTGCAGGCCATCGCCCGCGAAATTCAAGACCAAGCGGAAGAACACGGCCTAGTGGTGAAGCGGGTTGAAGGATTCCATGAGGCGAAATGGGTGCTTGTCGACTTGGGCGACATCGTTGTGCATGTTTTTGCCAAAGAGGAGCGCGAGTATTACAACCTCGAACGGCTCTGGGGGGACGCCCCGACGGAAGACGTCGCGGCTGTGCTGCAGCCATGACGTACGGCCGCTTCGCCGACTGGTATGATGCGCTCATGGCTGAGGCGCCGTATGACGCATGGCAATCGTTTGTTGAACGGGCATTCGCCCAATACGCCAAACGGCCGGGGAGACGGGTCATTGACATCGGCTGCGGGACGGGAGAGCTTGCCATCCGCCTTGCCAAGGCGGGATGGCAAGTATCCGGCGTCGACGTGTCCGAGCATATGCTCGCCGTCGCCCAGGCGAAAGCCGAAGCGGCGGGAGTGGAGGTGCTGTTTTTCGAGCAAAACATGGCGGAGCTCGACGGGTTTTCTGATCTGGATGGCGCCTTCATGTTTTGCGATGCTCTCAACTATTTAACGGATGAAGAGGATGTGAAGCGGACGTTCGCCGCCGTCTCCCGCGCCCTTGGCGGCGGCGGGCTGCTTTTGTTTGATGTCCATTCGGTCTACAAAATGGACGTCCTGTTTCGCGACGCCGTGTTTGCGGACCAGGACGACGACCTCAGCTACATATGGACGTGCCATCCGCTTGACTGGCCGCACAGCGTCGGGCATGAACTGACGTTTTTCGTTCGCCGCGGCGAGTGGTACGAGCGCTATGACGAATGGCATGAACAGCGCACGTTCGAGCGCGCTGTCTATGAGCGATGGCTCGATTCCGCTGGCTTTGAGGTGCTCGAGGTGACCGCCGATTTCACCGATGCGCCCCCGACCGAGACTGCGGAACGGTTGTTTTTCGTCGCGCGGAAGCGGTGAGTGGCGGGGAGAGTGAGAGACAGGATAGACGAAAAAGAAGGCGTTGTTGCAAAAAGTTGATGGAACATTGCTAAAAAAAGCCGGAGAGGCTTTTTTTTTTTACGTGGATGTGGAAATTAAGGAGTGTGTGGATCATCATAAAGTGCTGTCAAGATTGACACGTTTCGACCTATGTGCAAATGAAAGATGGGAAAAATTTAAAAAAGATGTGTGATTTAGAAGGATTATGAAGATATTGGTCGAAATATACAAAACATAGGACAAATGGTCTGAGAGAAAACGTCTGGTGGGGTTGAACTGAAAATGAACGATGTTTATGCCCATACGCCGCGGGAAAATGGACAGGAATGGCATCGGTTGGACGAACATTTGGTAAGCGTAGCGGAAATGGCTCAATCATTCGCCGCTCCTTTTCAAGGGGGAAGAGTGGCTTATTTATGCGGCCTTTTGCATGACTTAGGAAAATTCCATCCTCTTTTTCAACAGTATTTGAAAAAGCAAGCAGATGGAGAAATGGGCCAAAGCGTCCCTCATGCGATTTGGGGAGCGGCGTTGATGTACCAAGTGTATTGGAAAAAAACAGGAAATCGACATGCCTGGCAATGGTTTTCGTTGCCGATCGCCGGCCATCATGTGGGGTTGCATTCGTCTCACTATTTATCATCTACCCTTGGACAGAGCTTAAAAGAACAACATTTGCACTTTCGGGAAGTCTTGAAGCAAGCCGAATCGTTCCTAAAGAAATTCGTATTTCCATGCATGCAAAGTGTGGAAAATATTTCTTCGCTTTCTGAAACCGATAGGGAGATGTGGATTCGCCTGATCTTTTCTGCGCTTGTTGACGCTGATTATTTAGATACAGAGCGCCACTTCCAGCCGGAGCTTTCTCCGCTCCGAACGCCTGTGGCTTCGATAACGGATTTATGGAATCAATTTACCGCCGATCAGGAACAATTAACAAGCCGCACGGATGATACAGCGGTGAATCGGATGAGAAGGGAAGTGTATGAGGAATGCGTCCGCTCCGCCTCCAGACCGCAGGGAGTATATCGGTTGACCGTGCCGACCGGAGGGGGGAAGACGAGAAGCAGTTTAGCTTTTGCATTGAAACATGCGGTGGAACATGGACTTGACCGCGTTATTGTCGCCATTCCGTATACAAGCATTATTGAGCAGACGGCGGATGTATACCGCGGCATTTTCGGGAACGATGCGGTGTTGGAGCACCACAGCCAAATTGAGGTGGATGATGAGAAGGAAGAAGCGGATGAAAGGCTCATCCAACAACGCCTCGCTGCGGAAAATTGGGATGCTCCCCTCATTGTCACGACAACCGTGCAGCTGTTTGACAGCCTGTTCAGCAATCGTCCAAGCAAGGTGCGCAAACTGCATAACTTGTCGCGCAGCGTCGTAATTCTCGATGAGGTTCAAACGCTCCCGACAGAACTGCTAAAGCCGACATTAGATGCATTGGCCATGTTGGTGCGTCATTGTCAGACAACCGTTGTCTTATCGAGCGCCACTCAGCCGTTTTTTGAGGAAAGCCGATTTTTGGATGTATTTTCCGAAATAGAGGTCAAAGAAATGTTGCCGCTTCCGACCGTGAATCGTCATTTTCAACAAATGCAGCGGGTGGACTATGAAATATGGAAATCACCCGTTTCATTGCCACAACTTGTCCGTTTCATTCGAGAACAAAAGCAATTATTGGTTGTCTTTAACACGAGAAAAGAGGCGAAAGAGTGCGTCGAGCTCCTTCAAGAAGATGATGGGGTATTCCATCTTTCCACCCTTCTTTGCAGCGCGCATCGTCGCCGAATTTTAGAGGAAGTTCGTGAACGTCTAAAGAAAAATCAACCTGTCCGCCTCATCAGTACACAAGTGGTGGAAGCAGGGGTTGATTTAGATTTTCCGATTGTCATGCGGCAAATGGGGCCCCTCGACCGGATTGTCCAAGCGGCAGGACGCTGCAATCGCGAAGGAAAAATGGATAAAGGAAACGTGATTATTTTTGAAACAGAAGACATGCCAAGCCCAAGAGGATCGTATCGAACAGCGACGGAAACAGCACGGTTCTTATTGGCACAACGCCATCCTGATGATTTGCACGATCCCAATATATTTCGGGAATATTTCCGTCGTTTATTCGCCTCGGTGGATGTGGATTCGAAAAACATCCAAAAAGATCGGGAAATGCTTGATTATCCATTAGTTGCCGAAAAGTATCGCCTTATTGATCAGGATACGGTTTCCGTCATCGTTCCATATGAGGAGGCGTCGGAATACTTGCGAATGTGGGAATCCTCTCCGTCCCGCTATTCGTTTCGCCGTTTGCAGCCATATATGGTTCAGTTGTATCGTTTTGAGGCGGAAAAGAAAGAAAAGGACGGATGGCTGCGGGAAGTGGCGGACAATGTCTATGAATGGCTTGGTGACTATGATGAACGGATCGGAATTAAAGAAGAAGTTTACGATCCACTCAGTTTGATTGGATAGAAATGGCGATGGAAAGGAGACATGAAATGCAACGTCAAGCGAAAGTGCAGGTGAAAGTGTGGGGAGAATATGCCTGTTTTACAAGACCGGAATTTAAAGTCGAGCGCATCAGTTATCCGGTGATGACGCCGAGCGCAGCGCGGGGGATATTGGAAGCGATTTTTTGGAAACCGGAATTTCGCTACGAGATTCGACAAATCGGGATTTTGAGTTTAGGGGGTCAGCAGGCGATTTTGCGTAACGAACTTAAAAACAAACAAGGTAAAAAACCAATTTTGATTGAAAACGATCGTGCTCAACGAACAAGCTTGATTTTAAAAAACGTTGCTTATTGGGTTGTTGCGGATATCGTTTTAACAGGACGAGCAGTGGATCCAGTCGCCAAATATCGTGACCAGTTTAACCGCAGGATTGAAAGGGGGCAGTATTATCATACGCCATATTTAGGAACAAGGGAATTTGCTGCCAATTTTTCACCTATAAACGAAAAGGATGTCGTGCAGCCTATTGATATGGATATCGGCACAATGTTGTTCGATCTCGCTTTTATCGAAGACAAATCCAGAAAAGAAATGGAGTTTCTCCGTCATGATGAAACAGGAACGCGAGCGGTGGCTGGATTCGCAAAGCCCATCTTTTTTGAGGCAAAAGTAGAAAACGGCTGGATGCATATTCCGAAAGAAAGATATCAACAGTTATATGTATTGGAGGGCCAAGATGCTTTACGAGTTGATTGAGTTGGCGGATCAGTTGCAGAGGAAAAAGAAAATGCCTCCTCTTTGCTATGAAAAAAAACTGATTAATTGGATTATCGATTTAAGCGGAGCGACCCCTTATTTAAAAGGCCCATTTGAAAAAGGGGAGTATCGCATGATTGAAGCTCCTATTCGACAGAGATCGGGACAATTGTCCGAGAATAATGTGAAACCATATTTATTAGTGGACGATGCGCGATATGTGTTGGGAGTTCCAGAAAATAACGAACCAAAAAAGATTCGTGAAGCACAGCTTGCGCATCAGGAATATGTGAGACTCATAGAAGAGGCCTATGATCATACAAATATGGCAGAGTTAAAAAGAGTTCTTGACTTTCTTCAAAGCTCTTTGAAAGAGCAGTTTTTTTCATCGATCAGGCCAAGAGATATTGTTACATTTCAAGTAAATGAAGAATCGCTGATTTGCGAGCATCCGAAAATCCAGCAGTTTTGGGTTCAACATTTAGAACAAGAGCTGGCGTCTAACGATAAAAACAATTGTGCGATTTGCAGAAACTACGCTCCTTATGTGCGCATTTTTCCAAGTGTGATTTCATTATTTGGCCAACGGTGCATACTGACAAGCTTTAAGGAAAAAGCCTTTAAATCGATGGGGAAAGACCAGACGAATAATGCGCCTATATGTTTTCAGTGCGCAACGTTGACTGTAGACGTTTTTAATTACTTGTTACGGGAAGATAAACATCATGCAGAGTTATATAGAGACAAAAAAAAGAGAGACGATTTGCAAGCTCAAATGGCTGTATATTGGATCAATGATTCCATGAATGAAGGGGAACGAGGAGAAATTCAAATCGACGAGAGTGTGCTCGCTTCTATACTTGAATCAGGATCCTTTGAAGACGGGACAAACAACTTAACACCTCCCCCTGAGCTAAAGCAGCTCGAGGAATTGCTTGCCCTCCCAAAAACAGGGCGCGAGCAGGCATTGCATTTAGACAAGACGTTTTTTCATATGGCTGTCCTTTCGGCCAATAAAGCGAGATTAGTCGTTCGCGAATGGATTCACACATCGATTTCTCAATTGCTGATGCATTTGGAGAGGTATGTGGCCGCTGTGCGCATCGTTCAACCGACTGGGGAAAAAGGCTATTTATTGCCGTTGGGAGTCTTGATTCGCGCTGTCGACATGTCTCCAGGGTTGGTGCGGCAATGTTTGCGCATGATTTATCAAGGGGCTTTGCCGCCCGCTGAATTGCTGCCGTTAGCGCTTCAACGTTTCCGCTCTTTGAAAGTATTGAGTGATCCGAAGGAAACGTGGAGATACCATTCATCAGCCAGCTTGTTAAAACTCGCTCTCACATATGGAAAGGAGGAAGCAAATACGATGCAGTCGTTAAACAACCATTACTTGCAGCCATCCTATATTTGTGGGCGATTATTGGCCGTATTGGAAGAAATTCAACGGCGCGCTTCAGGATACCGAATTGGAAGCACAATCGTTGATCGATTTTATGGCGCGGCTTCTACGGCTCCAGCATCGACATTTGGTTCATTGCTGAGGCTTTCGACAACAGCTCATCTGCCGAAAGTGTCTGTTGAGCTTGGCCGTTTGCTTGAAGAAGTGATGAAACAGCTGGATGAAGCTGGTGGTTTTCCGACGATTTTCAATTTAAGAGAACAGGCAGAGTTCGCGCTTGGTTTTTATCATCAACGCGCTGAGTTCCGCAGTCGCCATCAAAGCAATCAAACAAATGGAACGGGGGAAAGCCAATGATGGAGCGCTATATCGATCCGACAAAACGTCATGAATTTGTGTTGCTTTTTGATGTCAAAGATGGGAATCCAAATGGGGATCCAGATGCGGGCAACATGCCGCGTGTCGATCCGGAAACGATGCACGGCATTGTGACCGACGTTGCTATCAAGCGGAAAATTCGCGATTACGCCGCGATGGTATTAGGCAAACCGATTTTTATTCAAAGCCAAACAGCTTTAAACACAATCATTTTTCAGGCATATCAAGACATTGGAGTGAAGCTGGCGACGATCGAGCTGAATGAAGAAGAAAGTGAAAACGAAGAATTGATGAATTGGCTTTCACAGCTTGAGGAAAAAGGATTGGTGCTGGAAGACAATCGGGTGATCTACACTGGCGAGGATGTCAAAGAGAAGGATATTCGTGAAAAATTAACGGAAGGATTGGATGAGGCCGGTCTTAAAAAACAGCTGGAAAAGCCATTGCGAAATATGGCGAAACGTTTGGCACAGGCGGCAAATAATATGAAAATTGATGAACAAACACGCCAAAATGCGCAAAAGGCTTTGTGTCGAAAGTATTATGATGTCCGCATGTTCGGGGCTGTGATGTCAACAGGGCTGAATGCTGGTCAAGTGCGCGGGCCGATGCAGCTGACATTTTCTCGCTCAATTGACCCGGTATTTCCATGGGATTTGACCATCACACGCTCCGCGATCACCAAAGAATCGGATCGCCGCAGAAAACAAACGGAGATGGGAAGAAAGCCGTTAATTCCATACGGCTTGTATCGATTGCATGGATTCTACAATCCATTTTTAGGAGAAAAAACAGGGGTTACTGCGGAAGATTTAACTGATTTTTGGGATGCGCTCGTCCATTTATTTGCATTTGACCATTCTGCGGCTCGGGGAGAAATGAATGTGAGAGCACTGTATATTTTTAGTCATGAAAATGCGAAAGGGTCAGCTCCAGCCCACAAACTGTTTGAATTAGTGAAAGTGGAGCGGCGCCAACAGGAAGCGCCAAGGTCATTCAATGATTATGTTTTGCTTGGACCGGCAGATGAGGGGCAAAAAGACGTTTTTCTTGAAGGGTTTCCTGGGGTCACCGTGACGCGCCTTGTATAAAACGTTGGCGAAAGGGTTGGTTTTATGCAGTGGACTGAAGATGAGTGGATTATGCTATCGGCTTTGCAACATTATGTGTACTGCCCACGTCAATGTGCATTGATTCATCTCGAACAGACTTTTGAGGAGAATGTTTTTACACTGAGAGGGAATCGGGTGCATGAACGGGTAGATACACCGGAAGGAGAACAGTTGGGAGACAGAAGAGTAGAGCGTGCTTTGCCAATCTGGTCGGAACGTTTAGGGATTATAGGAAAAGCAGATTGTGTAGAATTTCTTCCTGATGGAACGCCATATCCAGTGGAATACAAAGCCGGAAAACGAAAAACGAAAGAGGCGGATATGGTGCAGTTGGCGGCTCAAGCTCTCTGCCTAGAAGAAATGTTCGATCGACCGGTGGCAAAGGGGGCCTTATACTATTATCAGTCAAGAAGACGGTTGGAAGTAGACGTGACCAAACCTTTGCGGCGACTTGTGGAAGAAACGATACAAAATGTAAGAGAAATGTTGCAAAACGACCGATTGCCGCCACCCGTCAATGATGCGCGATGCCGTGATTGCTCGTTGCAGGACGTTTGCATGCCACAGGTTCCTGCGAACGTAGCCGCTTGGATAAGCGAGGAGAACGATCATGATTAAAGTATTGTTGAATACGCTATACGTTCAAACGCAACAGTCGTATATACGGCTTGATCATGAAACGATTGTCGTTGAGGTGGAAGGGGCAAAGACATTGCAAGTCCCTATCCACCATATTGGTGCCATTGTTATGTTTGGACATGTTTCGATCAGCCCGTATTTGCTTGGCAAATGTGTCAACCAAGGCGTTTCTGTCATTTGGTATGATGCATATGGCCGTTTTTTGGCCCGAGCCACTGGCAGAACAAATGGAAATGTATTGCTTCGAAGAGCACAACATCAACTATTGGAAGATGAGAAAAGGATGCTCCATATCGCTTCACGTTTTGTATCCGGTAAAATTCGCAACAGCAAAAGCGTGCTGCAACGGGCGATGCGTGATTATCCAGAGCAGCGAGCGAGGTTGGAGCAATCTGTAAAGCAACTAGACCAAAGTTTACGTAATATTGGAAAACAATCGACATTGGATGAACTGCGGGGAGTCGAGGGATACGCCTCATCTGTCTACTTTGAAGCGTTCGCATCGCTCATACGGTCAGATGAGGACGGATTTTTTGCCTTTACCTTACGGTCTCGGAGGCCTCCTCGGGATCCGGTCAATGCTTGTTTATCATTTGCTTACAGCATTTTAACACAAGACTGCATCTCGGCATTGGAGGGGGTGGGGCTTGATCCGCAAATCGGTTATTTGCATGCGTTGCGGCCTGGGAAGCCATCATTAGGTTTGGATCTTGTTGAAGAATTCCGGCCTTACTTGGCTGATCGATTTGTTCTGACATTAATCAACCGGAGGCAACTGGATAAAAGCGATTTTGACATGCGCCCGGGTGGAGCTGTATTTTTGAATGAAAAGGGGAGAAAAACCTTTTTGGCTGCTTACCAAAAACGGAAACAAGAAGAAATCCAGCACCCCATTATCAATCAAAAAGTTCCGCTAGGTTTGTTGCCTCACGTACATGCCCGATTATTAGCCCGGCATTTACGGGGGGATATTGCCGAGTACACTCCATTTGTCATGAGGTGATCATTATTGGATATTTTAGTGACATACGATGTAGAAACATTAGAACCAAGCGGTCAAAAACGGTTGCGGAAAGTGGCGACCATTTGCCAAAATTTTGGACAGCGGGTGCAAAAATCAGTGTTCGAATGTAGCGTCAGTCAAGCGCAGCTGGAAGAAATGGAGCATCAATTGTTGCGTGTCATTGACTTGGAAAAAGATAGTTTGCGGATATATACATTGTACGGCAGCCGGTCAAAGGCGGTTCGTGTCTATGGAAAAGATTATTACGTTGATTATAATGATCCCATCATTTTGTGATGACAAAGATGACAAAATGCCGATGATATGTGCGGCAAGAAGAGAATGATACGCGAACATAAAGCGATGCTGAAAAATAGGGGGGATCGCGATGAGCGGAAAAGCTGGTTATAAAGCCGAAGATGGAAAATGGATCAGTGATCATTGTAACTTTGATCCAAGCGGAATGTGTAAGTTCGCGTTTTTATGTCTTGAAATCTGCTCAACACAAGATATCTAAACGCGGGCGTTGCACCCGGCTACCAAGCCGGGTGAGGATTGAAACGCGGTACAGACGGATAACACCTTGCGCACCCATGTTGCACCCGGCTACCAAGCCGGGTGAGGATTGAAACACGTCGATATAACGGGACAAGGTTGCCGATTCCTTGTTGCACCCGGCTACCAAGCCGGGTGAGGATTGAAACAAGGGAGCTGTAATCCTTCGCTCGAAGAGCGTAAAGTTGCACCCGGCTACCAAGCCGGGTGAGGATTGAAACTCGCGCTGGAATGAATCTATCGGCGACATGGAACACGGTTGCACCCGGCTACCAAGCCGGGTGAGGATTGAAACAAATCCGCAGCGAGGACACGGCATACGGTACATCGTTGCACCCGGCTACCAAGCCGGGTGAGGATTGAAACAATTTGAGATATTGAAAGGAGCAGCAACCGATCAAGTTGCACCCGGCTACCAAGCCGGGTGAGGATTGAAACATATCCGACGCCGAAATTGGAATGAAGTGTCCGTGTTGCACCCGGCTACCAAGCCGGGTGAGGATTGAAACTGAATATGGGGCCAATCGAAGGCGGCGACACACCGTTGCACCCGGCTACCAAGCCGGGTGAGGATTGAAACCGAATGGAATGAATGGTTTGAAAAAGGGATGGAGGTTGCACCCGGCTACCAAGCCGGGTGAGGATTGAAACTAGTTGGTGGGGTGCATGGGATGACACCGATCAGGTTGCACCCGGCTACCAAGCCGGGTGAGGATTGAAACATAAAGCAAAAACACACTATCCCCAGCACGGGTGAGTTGCACCCGGCTACCAAGCCGGGTGAGGATTGAAACCCATTATACCATGCTCGAAGGGGGAAGGGAACATGTTGCACCCGGCTACCAAGCCGGGTGAGGATTGAAACGGAACAACGCTTCGCTAATGATCGGCGGATGATGTTGCACCCGGCTACCAAGCCGGGTGAGGATTGAAACACGATGTTCATCATTACGGCCGCCGTTGGTGAAAAAGGTTGCACCCGGCTACCAAGCCGGGTGAGGATTGAAACCTCCCGTTTCCTCAAATTAAACTCGATGGTCGCTGTTGCACCCGGCTACCAAGCCGGGTGAGGATTGAAACACAAGTTTTTCTATCTTTGAGTTTGGTATCATTCGTTGCACCCGGCTACCAAGCCGGGTGAGGATTGAAACCTCCCGTTTCCTCAAATTAAACTCGATGGTCGCTGTTGCACCCGGCTACCAAGCCGGGTGAGGATTGAAACTTTGCTTTCACCGTCCGGTGCATCATCTATAAAAACGTTGCACCCGGCTACCAAGCCGGGTGAGGATTGAAACGTTTTCGCGGCCGACGCTTTCGCGCTTAGCGCGACACGTTGCACCCGGCTACCAAGCCGGGTGAGGATTGAAACTCGTTCGTCATGTCCCATGCCTGTCACCTCGATTGTTGCACCCGGCTACCAAGCCGGGTGAGGATTGAAACTCTCTCACCTCACGTTTAAACCGGTTTATCTCGTTGCACCCGGCTACCAAGCCGGGTGAGGATTGAAACTCTCTCACCTCACGTTTAAACCGGTTTATCTCGTTGCACCCGGCTACCAAGCCGGGTGAGGATTGAAACAACAACACTCATTTATACAGGAACAGGGGATATGGTTGCACCCGGCTACCAAGCCGGGTGAGGATTGAAACACATGGGAAGATGTGGAACAAGCGTATATGAAGAAAAGTTGCACCCGGCTACCAAGCCGGGTGAGGATTGAAACATTATCAGTTTGCTTTAACAATTCTTCAGCCTTGGTTGCACCCGGCTACCAAGCCGGGTGAGGATTGAAACAAACAAGTCTTCCCAAACTTGCAGGAAAATTCTAGTTGCACCCGGCTACCAAGCCGGGTGAGGATTGAAACAAAATGCGAACGTCCAAGCTGTTGTCGGCGCATATGGTTGCACCCGGCTACCAAGCCGGGTGAGGATTGAAACAAAATGCGAACGTCCAAGCTGTTGTCGGCGCATATGGTTGCACCCGGCTACCAAGCCGGGTGAGGATTGAAACGAAGCGAAGCGGATTAAAGCAATGATCGCCAGGCAGTTGCACCCGGCTACCAAGCCGGGTGAGGATTGAAATTTTACCGAGTAAAGCAGGAATTTGCCACTTGCTGTCGAATTAACTTTTACGAAAACTGTTGCTTCACCTTCTCCACATCTTCTTTAAACTTCTCATGTGTTTTCGCCAGCACTTCTTCAAAGACGCCGTTCATTCGTTGTTCCAGCACAGCGATTCCTTCCCCGGTAATGCCGCCTTTGACGCATACTTTTTCCTGCAACGTTGGCAATGTGTACAGATTCCGCTTGAGCAGTTCCCCAAGGCCGATGATCATATCGGTCGCCAGCATCGTCGCCTGTTTCTTCGTGATGGCGGTTTTTGCCGTCGCGGCGTCGATGAAGCGCTGAAGCAAATAGCTGAAAAACGCCGGACCGCAGCTTGAGATGTCGGAAGCGACGCGGGTGATGGCCTCGTCGATGTACACCGGCGAGGCGATGCGCCGGAGAAGATCATCGATCGTTTGCCGACAGATGGTCGAACAGCGTGACCCAAAAGTGACGAGGATGCTACCGGAGAGCGCCCGGTTCGTAATGCTCGGAATGGCGCGCACGACTTGGCAAGGGATGGCCGCTTCGAGCTGTTCGACGCTGATCGGGCTTGTGATCGATACGAGGCAGTGTTCGTTTGTCCAGTACGGGGTCAGTTGCTGCAATAATGAGTGGATGTCGAACGGTTTGACGCATAAAAAGACGATGCTGGATTGTTTGACGACTTCAGCCGCATCGGCAACCACTGCAATGCCGGGATGCGCGCGTTGTATCGCGAACGCTTTCGCAAGCGTACGGTTCGTTATGACGAGCTGATCCGCTTTCACGGCGCCGGAGTCGAGGAACGCTTCGATTAAGATGGTGCCCATATTCCCCGTGCCGATGACGCCGATGTTCATGCATTGTCCCCCCTCCCAGTTTATGTTTACCGGAACTCTCTTTTTCGATATGTATGAGAAAAAGGCTCGGTTTATGACTTGAGATGGAAAGGATGGGATCGTATGTGGGAGCATGTGCAGGAGTTTGGAAAACGTTATGGGAAAGCGGGGGTGCTCTTGTTGTTTGCCGCTGCGGCGGGGTTATGGGTGTTTCGTCATCCGACGGATGAAAAGGGGCAAGTCGTCTTGCCGACGGCGGCTGAAACGGATGCCGCCCGGCCGGAAGAAAAAAAGGACGAAGCGCCAAAAACCGCTGTGGTGGATGTGAAAGGGGCGGTCGCGAAGCCAGGGGTGTACGAGGTGGCGGCAGACGCCCGCGTTCGCGATGTTATCGCCCTAGCCGGCGGATTGACGAACGAGGCGGATGAAACGAAGGTCAATCTGGCGGCAAAAGTGCGCGATGAGATGATGATTTACGTGCCGGCAAAAGGCGAGGCCGCACCGGCACCAGATGCCGTCGGCAAGTCTCCAAGCGATGGAGCTCGGGACGGGCCGCAAGTGGCAGTCAATACGGCGACGGAAGAGGAATTGATGCAGCTTCCGGGCATCGGACCGGCGAAGGCAAAAGCGATCATCGCCTATCGCGAAGAACACGGGCCGTTTCAGCGGGTGGAAGATTTGTTGAATGTAACCGGAATTGGCGAAAAAACGCTGGAGAAATTGAAACCGTATTTGCTTGTGCCGTAAACGAGGCGGGGGAGCGCAATGCTTCTCGTTTATGGGCGGATCAGGGCTGCTGCGGACGTTTTTCGGCGTTGACGGGGGCAGGCGGCGGCGGGTAGACTAAAAGTATGGAAACAAGCGGAGGGACGTAGAATGGAACGAATCACGTGGGATCAATACTTTATGGCGCAAAGCCATCTGTTGGCGCTGCGCAGCACGTGCACAAGGCTGGCGGTCGGAGCGACGATTGTGCGCGATAAGCGCATCATCGCCGGCGGGTACAACGGGTCGATCGCCGGGGGCGCCCATTGCACCGATGAAGGGTGCTACGTTATTGACGGCCATTGTGTACGGACGATCCATGCGGAAATGAATGCCATTTTGCAATGCGCCAAGTTCGGCGTCCCGACCGAGGGGGCGGAGATGTATGTCACCCATTTTCCGTGCTTGCATTGTTGCAAGGCGATCATTCAAAGCGGCATTCGCGCTGTCTATTACGCCCAAGACTACAAAAACCACCCGTACGCCTTGGAGCTGTTTGCCCAAGCCGGCGTCCGGCTCGTGCAAGTGCCGCTGAAAACGGATGTGTTCGCCTTGCTTTCCGGCGGCGGAGGTGAAGTATGAAAGGACAAGCCGTCTATCCCGCCGCGGCGGCGCTCTTTGCCGTGGCGGCGGCCTCGCCGTCCAAAACCACATGTCTTCTCCTTATCATTTATCTCCTTCTTCTTTTCATCCGCCGGCCGCACTGTTTCCTTCCTGCTCTCGTTGCAGCTCTTTTCTTTTTTGTCTATTTTCTCATCGTTGACCATCATAACAAAACTTCCCTTTCCGGCGGCCGTCATTTGCTTTCCGTTCGTTTTTCCGCCGCGCCGGCGATCGACGGCGATCGATTGCATGCGGCTGTGCAAGCTGGTAAGGAGCGGGTGCAGCTCCGTTACACCATTCGGACGGCTGCGGAAAAAGAAGCGCTGCGTGCGCGTCTTATGCCCGGGGTCGTGTGCCGGCTGAGCGGAACGCTCGAGCGCCCCATGCCAGCCAGCAATCCGTATGCATTTGATTACCGCCGTTATTTGCGCCGCCACCGCATTCATTGGCTCTTTCTCCCTGAGGCGATCGATCTTTCCGCTTGCGTGCGCGTCCGTCCCACCATCATCGAACGGCTTGAGGCGATTCGCGAGGCTGGCGTCCGCCGCATTGAAGCCCGGTTTCCGCCGGAAGCGGCCGGCATCGCCGCTGCGCTCATTTATGGCGAACGCCGCTCGTTGGATGAGGAGGTGCTTAGCGGTTACCAGCGGCTCGGGCTCATCCATTTGTTGGCGATTTCCGGCGGCCATGTCACCTTGCTTGTCGGCGCTGCGTTGGCCGCTGCCATTCGGTTTGTGACGCGCGAAGCGGCCGTGCTTGCTTTGCTCGTTTTCTTGCCTATGTATGCGGTGCTCGCCGGCGCTTCGCCGTCGGTGCTGCGCGCCTGTGCGACAGGAATGATTGTATTGGCCGTCCAGTGGAAAAAAGGAACGATCCATCCGCTGGATGCGTTGAGTTGGACAGCGCTTGCGCTGCTCGTCTTTGATCCATATATGGTTTGGGATGTCGGTTTTCAACTATCATTTCTTGTCACGTTTGCCCTTCTCGCCCATGTGTCGGTGCTCACCTCTGCTCGTTCGATGCTCCAAAACTTGTTTCAGACCGCGCTCGTTGCACAGCTCGCCGCGCTGCCGATTTTGCTTTACCATTTTTATGAAATTTCTGTTTGGAGCGTAGGGCTGAATGTTTTCTTTGTCCCTTGGTATTCATTTGTCATTTTGCCCATTGCTTTTCTATCCGCAGTTTTTTCCTTTTCTCCGCTCATTTGGCTGTTTAGCCGCCTCATTGAGCTGACGGACGCGGTTGTCCGTTTTTTCTCGGTCGATTACTCGTTTATGCTTGTGCTCGGCCGTCCGGGGCCGTGGTGCTTAGCTGGCTATCTGACGGCCATTGCGGCGGCGTTTTTGGATTGGGAACGCGGCCGCCTGCTCCGCGGATTGACAGCGGTGGCGGCGGCGACGGCGCTTCAGCTGGCCGCCCCGTATGTGGATCCGAAAGGGGAAGTGACGGTATTGGATGTTGGGCAAGGGGACTGTATTTATATTGAGCTTCCTTATCGAAAAGCGGTCTATCTCATTGACACCGGTGGGACGCCGGAATGGGCGAAGGAACCATGGCGCAAGCGGTCGCGGCCGTTTGCGGTCGGTCGGGACGTTGTCGTGCCGTTTTTAAAAGCCCAAGGGGTGAGGACGCTTGATCAACTGATTTTGACGCACGATGACGCCGACCATATCGGGTCTGCTCCCGAGGTGCTCAAAGCCGTGCGCGTCAGAGAAATTGTCACAAGCCCAGGAGCGCTGCCGGCCGTCAAGGCGATGGCGCGCCCGTTTTCCGTGCCGATGGCCGCCATCGTGCGGGGGGATCGGTGGAAGGTGGGCGATGCCGCGTTTTCCGTATTGCACCCGGAGGCAGGAAACAATGAGGATAATAACGGCTCGCTTGTATTGCTCGCCCGCCTCGGCCGCTTGACATGGCTGTTTGCTGCGGATATCGAGGAAGAGGCGGAACAGGCGCTCATCCGCGCCTATCCAGAGCTGCGCGCCGATGTATTGAAAGTCGCGCACCACGGCAGCAAAACGTCGACAACAGAGCCGTTTTTGCGGACGGTCAAGCCGCGAGCGGCCATCATTTCCGTCGGCCGCTACAATCGCTACGGGCATCCGTCCCCCGAGGTGCTCATGCGGCTAAAGCAACAACAGGCGATCATTTGGCGGACGGATGAAAACGGGGCCATTCGCTATGTGTATGACGAAAACGGTGGAACCTTTCAGGTGATGAAACCATAAGATGTAGTGCACAAAAAACGGAACGTTTCAGCAGAAACAAAAAATAAGGATTGCTTATGTAAGCAATCCTTATCGACCGAAAAATTCGATCAACGTTGCGATGATGAACATGGTAGCGAAAAAGCCGAACGACACGATGAATCCGACGGCGGAATCGACGGCGTCATTTCGTTGGCTTTGCACTTCCTTTTCAAATACGTTCATCGTTTTCCCCCTCCTCGTTCAATCATTTTTAGTATAGACGAAAACGCGTGAAAAATCTACCGCCGCTCGCTTCTTTTCCTTCCTTGACAACAGTTGACACAAATACTTTCAAACAGCCGGGAAAACATAAAAATAACCCGCTGGCCGATAAGGTCCTAGGACTTATAGGCCAGCGTTTATATAAAGGGGAACCGGTTTTTTCGGCAGCCGGTTCCCTTGTAAAATGACGAAAAACGGTGTATCTTTTCTAGCAGAGACGTTTGCTAGGGAATGGAGACGGGAACATGCTGGAACGCGTATGGGGAAACATTGAAAAACGGCGGTTTTCTCCCCTTTATTTATTATACGGCAATGAGCCGTTTTTATTAACGGAAACGTATGAGCGATTGGTGAACGCAGCACTTGGCCCCGAGGAGCGGGAGTGGAACTTGGCTGTGTACGACTGCGAGGAAACGCCGGTCGAGGCGGCGCTTGAGGAGGCCGAGACGGTGCCGTTTTTCGGCGAGCGGCGTGTCATTCTCATCAAGCATCCATATTTTTTTACATCTGAAAAAGAGAAGGAGATCGAACATGATTTGGCGAAGCTGGAGGCGTACTTGAAGGCGCCGTCGCCGTTTTCGATCGTCGTCTTTTTCGCGCCGTACGAGAAGCTTGATGAGCGAAAAAAAATTACGAAGCTTGCCAAAGAGCAAAGCGAAGTCGTCATCGCCGCCCCGCTCGCCGAAGCGGAGCTGCGTGCCTGGGTGCGGCGCCGCATCGAGAGCCAAGGGGCGCAAGCAAGCGACGAGGCGATTGATGTCCTGTTGCGGCGGGCCGGGACGCAGCTTTCCGCCTTGGCGAATGAAATCGATAAATTGGCTCTGTTTGCCGGATCGGGCGGAACCATCGAGGCGGCGGCGGTTGAACGGCTTGTCGCCCGCACGCCGGAAGAAAACGTATTTGTGCTTGTCGAGCAAGTGGCGAAGCGCGACATTCCAGCGGCGTTGCAGACGTTTTATGATCTGCTTGAAAACAATGAAGAGCCGATCAAAATTTTGGCGCTGCTCGCCGCCCATTTCCGCTTGCTTTCGCAAGTGAAATGGCTTGCCTCCTTAGGCTACGGACAGGCGCAAATTGCTGCCGCACTCAAGGTGCACCCGTTCCGCGTCAAGCTCGCTCTTGCTCAAGCGGCCCGCTTCGCTGACGGAGAGCTTGCTGAGGCGATCAACGAGCTCGCTGACGCCGATTACGAAGTGAAAAGCGGGGCGGTCGATCGCCGGTTGGCCGTTGAGCTGCTTCTGATGCGGTGGGGCACCCGCCCGGCGCAAGCGGGGCGTCACGGCCGGCGATGAAGCGATCGCCCGGCCGTTTGGCCGTGAACAAAAGAAAAACAAAAAAACGACCTGGCGCCAGGTCGTTTTTGATTAGGAAGCTTGGATGCTGTTCAATTTTTTCGCTAAGCGCGATTTTTGCCGGCTGGCGGCGTTTTTATGGATAAGGCCTTTGCTTGCGGCTTTGTCTAATTTTTTCGACGCAATAATGAACGCCTCGCGCGCTTTTTCCACGTCTTTCAATTCAACAAGCGCTTCAAATTTTTTGATCGCCGTACGCATGGCCGATTTCATCGAGGCGTTGTGAGCCCGGCGCTTTTCGCTCGTTTTCGCGCGTTTGATCGCTGATTTGATGTTAGCCACGTTCGTTCACCTCCGTTATCGTTCCTATTTCTGTTGTGAACAACAGGAAGAACAAGTGTTATTCTATCAAACGTGTTTTGATTATGCAAGAGTGTTCAAGCGAAAGAGTCAGTCAAGACTTTGTGGAGAACATTTTTTCGGTTCACTACGGGTGTTGTCAATCACTAGTTAGCGAACCATTTTCAGGAATTGATATCGTAAGCGCTTTCGGACTCTCATCCCTCATCTTGAGGTGATGATATTGTATTCCATTTTTTTACACCCAACCAAAATCCCGAAGCGCCGACAACGCTCGATGGATCGGCGTCCCGGATGACCGCTGCAGACACGGTAGATTCTGACGCACCACATCTGCCCACAACCGTCCTGCCTTCCGTTTGGCCTGTTCAACCCGCTTGGACTTCGTCGAGGCCGAGGCTGCCGTTCGGGTCTCTTCTTCCTCCACCAACTGCCCATTTCTCCGCCAAATCCCGTCGATTCGGGCTGCCAT